>WTJD01000084.1:0-1321 GCA_011524975.1 Lysobacterales bacterium | reverse complement strand
ACCATGGCCTGCCGAGGTCGTTTTTACCCCGGTAATGTTCAGCCCGGTTATCTTCGGCCCAGTCATCTTCATGCTGATCACACTCACGCTGGCAACGCCCAACACGGCCATGGCGGCCGGCTGGACAGACCTGTGGCTGACCCCGGATCAGCAGGCGCAACGAATGGCTGAGGATGACCAATGGGCCGAGGCTGCCGGGAAATTCACCCGGCCAGAGCACATCGGATATGCCTGGTATCGGGCCGGCGAATTCGAGAAGGCGGCAGCCGCCCTTGGCCGGGCGCCTGGCGCGGCACCGGCCTACAACCGGGGCAACGCGCTGGTCATGCTGGGTCGATACGAAGCTGCCATCGATGCCTATCAGCGCGCGCTCGGACTGCGACCCGATTGGGTGGAGGCAGAACAAAACATGGCGCTGGCACGCATACGGCTGGCCGCGCTGGCGCCGCCAGAGGACGACGCCGGCGGGACCGGCGGCATGCTGGGCGCGGATGAGATGATCATCGATACCAGCGGCAGGGTAGCGGCCGCGCAATCCGAAGAAGTGATTCAGGATGAGGCCTCTGCCTTGTCGGAGGAAGCCCTGCGGGCATTATGGCTGCGGCGGGTCGACGCCGGGCCTCAGCAATTCCTGGCGATTCGCTTTCAGCGTCAGCTGGCCCGGCAAGAAGCGGCCGCGCGTGATGAATAACGGGCCGCGTTCGTTGGTGGGCGCGGCGGCTATCGTGCTGATCGCGCTGTTCGCGACGGCGGCTTCGGCCAACGTCAAGGGAAGAGTCCAGGCATCCCTCGCGGAAAACGGCGAACTCTGGCAGGGCCAGCAGATCACGGTCCATTTCGATCTCGAAACCACGGGGTTCTCATTCACCGATGTCCACCTGCAACTGCCCGATGTGCCAGGGGCCATCCTGATGCAGACGGACACCACCACCATCAAGCTGACCGAGCGGCGCAATGGTGAAACCTGGCAGATCCTGCGTTATCCGCTGGCGCTCTATCCGCAGAGGCCGGGTCTGATCACGGTGCCGCCCCTGTCCGCCAGGTTCAGTTCGAGCGCGTCGTTCGGCTCAGAGGAGAGGACCTTCGACCTGCGCGGGGAGTCACTGACCCTGACCGTTCAGCGCCCGCCAGGCCTGGCGCCAGGGATGTCCGTCATATCCAGCGACGCATTCGAACTCAACTATCAGCGGGAGCCCGAAAAGGCGTCATTTGTGGCGGGTGACGCTGTCAGGCTTCGACTGACACGCAAAGCACGTGACGTATCCGGCATGTTCTTCGACCCGCTGCCGCCTGCCGACATGGACGGGGTGTCGGTTTATTC
>WTJD01000025.1 GCA_011524975.1 Lysobacterales bacterium | reverse complement strand
CGGTATCATTGCCGGCGTTTACTACTGGCTGCCGAAGTGGACCGGCAACATGTATTCGGAAAAATGGGGCAAGATTCACTTCTGGCTGTCGACCATCTTTGTCAACGTCCTGTTTTTCCCGCAGCATTACCTGGGGCTGGCCGGCATGCCGCGCCGGATTCCGGATTACTCGCCGCAGTTTGCTGACTTCAACATGTGGTCGTCCATCGGCGGTTTCGCATTCGGCGTGACCCAACTGATTTTCGTGGGCGTGATCATTCACTGTGTGCGCGGCAGCAAGGCCAAGGCCACGGACCAGGTCTGGGAAGGCGCGCGCGGTCTGGAATGGACCGTACCGTCTCCGGCGCCGCACCACACGTTCGACACCCCACCGGTACTGGATCACGCCACCTGGGAACACGGTAACCGGGAATCGCACTGAGCTTGAGATGCAACAGGACGCCAACATACAGCAACGGCGGGCCGCCGCCCGCAAAACCGCCTGGCTCCTGGCGGTGGTTGTCGTGGCCATATTTACCGCGTTCGTGCTGAGCGGCGTCCTGGGGAAGCCCTGAAATGTCACAGGAAAGAGCACATCAGCGCCTGCTAGGGAAACTGCTCCTGGTCGCGGTGGCCATGTTCGCCTTTGGCGTATTCGGCATGCCGCCGCTGTACGATAGCTTTTGCGAGATAACGGGTATCGGTCAGGCCGGCGTTCGGGTTGAGGAGACGGTACCGGCCATGACCACGGACAGCGACCGCACAGTTCGCATTCGTTTCGACGCGACCACCAATTCCGAGCTGCCCTGGCGCTTCGAGCCCGTGCTCGGGTCGATGGATGTCCAGGTCGGTATGCCAAGCGAGGCCAGCTACCAGGTTGAAAACCTCCAGGATGGGTTCGTTTACGGACGCGCGGTGTATAATGTGAGCCCGCCCGAGGCTGGCTTGTACTTTGTGAAAGTCGAGTGCTTCTGCTTCACCAGCCAGGGGCTGGACGCCGGAGAACAAAAAGACATGCCCGTGCGCTTTTACGTTGACCCCGACCTGCCCGAAGAGATCGAGGAAGTCACGCTGTCTTACACCTTTTTCCTGGATCAGAGCGCACCATCGATGGCAAGCGCCGGCCGGTAACAGAACAACTATCATTGAGGCTTGAATCATGTCGCTGAACGCTGACCCCAGCTATTACGTCCCGCACGGCACAAAGTGGCCCATCATAGGCTCCATCGGCATGTGCATGATGCTGGTGAGCGCCGCATTGTGGATGAATGGCTCGACCACCGCGCCGTGGACGTTTCTGGCCGGCATCCTGATCCTGGTTTACATGCTGTTTGGATGGTTCGGGGAAGTGATCCGGGAAAGCGAGGGCGGTGTCTACAACGCGCAGGTCGACGCTTCATTTCGCCTGGGCATGGCCTGGTTCATCTTTTCCGAAATCATGTTCTTCGCCTGCTTCTTCGGCGCGCTCTTCTATGCCCGCGCCCTGGCGGTGCCCTGGCTGGGCGGAGAAGGCAGCGGCGCCTCAACCAATGAATTCCTGTGGCAGGGCTACTCGGCCACCTGGCCGACCAACGGTCCGGCTGAGGTCGGCGGCGACTTCAACACCATTCCCGCCTTCGGCATTCCGTTTCTCAATACGCTGATTCTGTTGTCCTCGGGCGTCACCATCACTTTGGCCCACCATGCCCTGAAAGCCGTCAACCGCCGGGCCCTGGTGCTTTGGCTGGCTGCAACCGTCGCGCTTGGCGCGGTGTTCCTGTACTACCAGGCCTATGAGTACATTCACGCGTATCGTGACCTGGGGCTCACGCTGGGTTCAGGCATTTATGGCTCAACGTTTTTCATGCTGACCGGATTTCACGGCATGCACGTGACCTTGGGCGCCATCATGCTGCTCGTCATCATGTTCCGTTGCATGAAAGGGCACTTCAAACCCGAGCACCATTTCGGCTTCGAAGCCGTCGCCTGGTACTGGCATTTTGTGGACGTGGTCTGGCTGGGATTGTTTATTTTCGTTTACGTGCTCTGACCCGCACCGGCGTTGCGCCGGTGACTCAATCTGACGGCCCCGGAGCACTCGTTTCGGCTGGCACACGTATGGGATTACCGCTTCCTGGCTGGACCCAACCAGCCAGAAACGCCACATACAGGAAAGCGAACAGCAGCAAAGACAGCCCGATGCGCCAACTCAGGCGGCGCACGGTCCGTGTTCCTTCGCCTTTGTCTTTTACCAGGAACCAGAACGAAGATACCAGCGTGTACACGATGGCCAGCAGCATCAGCACAATCAGAACTTTGACAAACATGAACGCGGTCCGAATTCCCAGTGAGAGTGGAAGTATAACCAAGGCGGAAGGCCGACGTGTGCGCTGAGCGAACAGGACGGCGATTTCGGCCATCCTGGTCGTCCAGCCTGTTGTTCACGTGCCTGATCCTGGCGTTTCTGGCTCTTGGCCGCTGGCAACTCGACCGCGCCCAGCAGAAGGCCGATATCCAACTCCAATTTGAACAGGCGCCCAGTTTCCAGGTGCTGCCTGAAGCAGGCAAAGCACCCCGCTTCGCGCATGTCAGCCTAAAGGGCAGGTTCGACCCGGAGCGTCACATGCTGATCGACAATCAGTTGCTGCGAGGCAGGCCTGGCGTCCATGTGCTGACACCCTTCGAGCTGGACGACGGCCGGTGGATACTGGTCAACCGCGGCTGGCTGCCTCTGGCCCCGGATCGCCAGGTGCTGCCCACCGTGCCCACCCGGTCAAATAGCCAGGTCATCGGTGGCAAGCTGGACGAACTCTATCAACCGGGCAGACGCATTGGAGCGCCGGACACGGTGGGACAAGACCATTGGCCGCAGCTGCTCACTTATCCGGACATGGATGACATCGCATTCGCGCTGGGCACAACGCTCTACCCACTGACCTTGCTGCTGGATGAGGCCCACTCCGATGGCTTCGAAGGTCGCAACTGGAAACCGGTGAACACAGGCGCCGCCAAACACCAGGCCCGGGCTCTGCAATGGTTCACTTTCGTCATAGCGGCGCTCGTCATCTGGGTTTTCTTGGGGTTCAGGAGAGGATCTACACCATGAATCAAAATCGGAATCGCCTGGTGTTGCTGCTGATATTTTTCCTGTTTGCAACACCGGTTGTCACTGCCACCCTCATGCACACCTCGTGGTGGCCCTACCAGCCAGATGAGACGGTCAATCGCGGGCTCCTGGTGGAGCCGACGCAACCGCTGGACTACAGCGTGCTCGCGTTTGGCGACGGCATCGCGCCGCCGCTTGGAAAATGGGCGGTCGTGTATCCCCTGGCCTCGCCCTGTTTGAGCCCTTGCATGGCCAACGTGGAAAGCCTGAGGCAAATTCACCGGGCGACGGGCAGACGACAGAATATGCTGGCCATCGTTCCACTGCTTGCCGAGAGCGAGCCATCTACCGCTGTGGACACATTGCTGGAGATTTATCCCGCGTTCTACCCCGCGCTGGATGGGGGCGGTTCGGTCGCCGGCCAGCTGGCACAGCTCGGTGACCGCACGCCCGATGGAGAGCGAATTGAGGGTCAAGCCTTTCTGGTCGATCCATCCGGAAATATAATGATGCGATATGCGGCGGGCTTTGATCCCCGCGATTTGAACAAAGACCTGAAGCGTCTGCTCAAATGGTCCGCACAGGACGGATAGCCATGCACCATACTTTTCACCGAATTGCCGGCATAGGAATGATCCTCGCGTTGATCGTTATCGTGCTGGGTGCGTGGGTCCGGCTGTCCGATGCCGGACTCGGTTGTCCGGATTGGCCGGGATGTTACGGACAGTTGACCTGGCCGGCGGAAACCCCGGAGATAGAGACCGCTAACCAAGCCTACCCCGAGCGCCCGGTAGAAGTCGAAAAGGCCTGGAAAGAGATGGTGCATCGCTATATCGCCGGGGCACTCGTGCTGCTGGTCCTGGTGATGAACTGGATCGCCTGGCGCAAAGAAGGTGGTGCGCCATGGCTTCGCGGTAAGGCCACGTTTCTCCTGGCCCTGATCCTGTTCCAGGCGGCCCTGGGCATGTGGACCGTGACACTGAAGCTCAAACCGATCATTGTCATGCTGCACCTGCTCGGTGGTATGACGACATTGGGCCTGATTGTCTGGCTATGGCATGCCAGCAAGTCCAATCCCCTGTATTCTCCCGGCCGGCCGGTTAAGCGCATGCGGAATTGGGTCGTGGCCGGGCTGGCGGTGTTGTTCATCCAGATCGCGCTGGGCGGCTGGACCAGCGCCAACTATGCCGCGCTGGTGTGTCCCGATCTGCCCACCTGCATGGGTCAATGGGCGCCAGAGACCAATTTCAAAGAGGGCTTTGTGCTGTGGCGTGAAGTCGGCGTCGACTACGAGGGCGGCATTCTGGATTTGGCCTCGCGAACAGCCATTCACCTGACCCATCGCATAGGTGCTGTCATTACGCTGGTGTTTCTGCTGATCGTGTCCTGGCGGCTGATCCGCGTGGCTACGCTGCAACGACTGGGCGTGGCGCTGGCCGCCCTTGTCAGTCTGCAGTTCATCCTGGGCCTGCTCAATATCGTATTGCGCCTGCCGCTGCCTAACGCGGTCGCGCATAACGGAACGGCAGCACTGCTGCTGGCTGTTATGGTCACCCTGCTTTACCGAACCTCGTCTCAACGCTGATGGACGACAGCTCAGCCATGGCCTGGCGCAAGTACCTGGAGCTGTGCAAGCCCAGGGTGGTCTGGCTGATCGTATTTACCGCGGTGGTCGGCATGTTCCTCGCAGTGTCGGGCTGGCCGCCGTTGAGTGCCCTGATCGCGGGCACCCTGGGTATAGGGCTCGCAGCCTCTTCCGCGGCCGCCATCAACCACCTGCTCGACCAAAGAATCGATGCGGTGATGGCGCGCACCCGGGACCGGCCACTTCCCACCGGGCAACTGTCCGTCAATAAAGTCCTGGTATTCGCCCTGGTGCTGGCCACGCTGTCAATGTTTATCCTGGTGACCTGGGTCAACGTGCTGACTGCGGCCCTGACCTTTCTGTCCCTGATCGGCTACGCCATTCTTTACACGGTCTGGCTGAAGCGGGCCACGCCGCAAAACATCGTGATCGGCGGCGCCGCCGGCGCCGCGCCGCCATTGCTCGGCTGGACAGCCGTGACCGGTTCAGCCGATCCGCACGCCCTGCTGCTGTTTCTGATCATCTTTGTATGGACACCGCCCCATTTCTGGGCGCTGGCCATATATCGCCGCGCTGACTACGAGGCGGTTGATATCCCCATGCTGCCGGTCACGCATGGCATTCCCTTCACCCGGCTGCAAATTCTTTTCTATACGATTTTGCTGATTATCGTGACGACGCTGCCCTATCTCACCGGCATGAGCGGCCTGCTTTATCTGGCAGGCGCAAGCGTCCTCAATCTCGGCTTTCTCTGGTATGCCTTGCGCATGTTACGCAGCAAGGACCATCAATTACCCATGCGCGCTTTCGGTTACTCCGTTACCTACCTGATGATGCTGTTCGTTTTCCTGCTGGCGGACCATTATTTCACCCTGGTGACCGGTGCCGGAGTTTCGCCCGTACACGCATAGCAACAAACGAGCATGACAGATCAAAGAAATCCCGATACCTATTCCCCTCTGGCCCGGCTGGAAACGGACGGTGAATTCATTCGCCGTCATATCGGCCCGGACGACAAGGACATTGCACATATGCTCGAGGTCGTCGGCGCAACCTCGCTGGAAGCGCTGACGGAGGAAACATTGCCGGAGGCCATCCTCGACAAAACGCCGCTGGATCTGAGGCCCGCCGCAGGCGAACGCGAAGTGCTGCAGGAACTCAAGCAGATTGCCGACAAGAACAAAGTCATGCACAGCATGATCGGTACGGGTTACCACGAAACCATCACGCCCACCGTCATCCTGCGGAATATTTTGGAAAATCCGGGATGGTATACGGCGTACACACCCTACCAGGCGGAAATTTCACAGGGCCGGCTGGAAGCCATGCTCAATTTTCAGCAAATGGTCTCTGACCTGACCGGCATGGACCTGGCCAATGCCTCGCTGCTGGATGAGGCCACCGCGGCGGCGGAGGCCATGGCGCAGCTCCACCGGATCAATCGCAAGTCGAAAAGCAAACGCTTTCTGGTCGATGTGGATTGCCTGCCTCAGACCATTGACGTGGTCGAAACCCGCGCGCGGCATTTTGGTTTTGAAATCGTGATCGCTGATCCCGAATCGGGCCTGGAGGATGGCGAGTATTTCGGAGCGCTTATCCAGTACCCGGGAAGTTCCGGGACTGTCCGGGACTGGGAGCAATTTGTCGCCAGGGCGCATGAGGCCGGAACCAGGGTAGCCGTTGCCGCCGACCTGCTCAGCCTGGCACTGTTGAAGCCACCTGGTGAGATGGGGGCGGACATCGTGCTGGGTTCGGCGCAAAGGTTTGGCGTACCGATGGGGTATGGGGGGCCCCACGCCGCTTTCTACGCCACCCGGGATGAATTCAAACGCAGCCTGCCAGGCCGGGTCATTGGCGTCAGCCGCGACCGGCATGGTTTTCCCGCGCTCAGGATGGCCCTGCAAACGCGCGAGCAGCATATTCGCCGTGACAAAGCGACGAGCAATATCTGCACTGCCCAGGCGCTGCTGGCGGTTATGGCCGGCATGTACGGTGTGTATCACGGCCCCGCCGGCATTAGCAAAATCGCCAGGCGCGTACATCGACTGACCGCCATTCTCAACGCGGGGCTGAATCAACTGGGCGCCGCAACACACAACGCGGGATATTTCGATACGCTGACCATCCACTGTCCCGGCCGGGCAGCAGGCATGGTTGAAAGGGCCGCAGATTCCGGCATCAACCTGTTCCGCCAGGATGATGACCATGTGCGCCTGAGCGTCAACGAAAAAACCACCCGGGCGCATATCCGTTCCATCTGGTCTGCCGCCGCCGATGGCGCCGAACTGCCGGACCTTGAGCAACTGGATCGCGAACTGGGCGAAACACACAGCGATATCCCACAGGCCTTGCGGCGGGACTCAGCATTCATGGAACACGAGGTGTTCAACAGCTTTCATTCGGAAACGGAAATGCTGCGCTACCTCAAGCGGCTGGAGAACAAGGATCTGTCACTGGCGCACGCGATGATCTCTCTGGGCTCTTGCACCATGAAGCTGAATGCCACCACCGAAATGATTCCGGTCACCTGGCCCCAATTTGGAGATATGCACCCGTTCGCTCCGGCAGAGCAGGCTGCCGGCTATCATCAACTGATCAAAGAACTTGAGGACATGCTCTGTGCTTGCACCGGATATGACGCCGTTTCCCTGCAGCCAAACGCGGGTTCACAGGGCGAGTACGGCGGTCTGCTGGCGATCAAGGAGTATCACCACGCGCGCGGTGATGACCAACGGGACATCTGCCTGATCCCTTCTTCCGCGCATGGCACCAACCCCGCCAGTGCCGCTATGGCCGGCATGAAGATCAAGGTGGTGGCCTGCGACGAACAAGGCAACGTGGACCTGGCTGACCTGGAGGCCAAGGCCGAGCAGTTTTCGGAAACGCTCTCGGCACTGATGATCACCTACCCCTCGACCCACGGCGTGTTCGAAGAACAGGTGCGGGATATCTGCGAAATCATTCACAAGCATGGTGGTCAGGTGTATCTTGACGGCGCCAACCTCAATGCCCTGGTCGGCTGTGCGGGGCCTGGAAACTTTGGCGCGGATGTTTCCCACCTGAACCTGCACAAAACCTTCTGCATTCCTCACGGCGGTGGCGGACCGGGCGTCGGGCCATTGTGTGTCAGGGAACACCTGGCGCCTTACCTGCCGGGACACAAGCTCGTGGATATGGGTGGTCAGCATGCCGGCAACGGCGCGCTCTCCGCCGCCCCCTGGGGCAGTGCGGGCATTTTGCCCATTTCCTGGACATACATCCGGATGATGGGCCCGAATGGCATGCTCAAGGCCACGCAGGTGGCTATTCTCAATGCCAACTACATTGCCACCCGGCTGGCAGATGCCTTTCCCGTGCTCTACACCGGCCGCAATGGGCATGTGGCGCATGAGTGCATCATCGACCTGAGACCCTTCAAACAATCCAGTGGCGTGAGCGAAGAAGACGTGGCCAAACGCCTGATCGATTATGGGTTTCATTCTCCAACCATGTCGTTTCCGGTCCCGGGCACGCTCATGATCGAGCCCACAGAGAGCGAGTCCCTGGAGGAACTGGACCGCTTCTGCGATGCCATGCTGTCCATCCGCAAGGAAATCGATGCGGTGGAATCGGGTGATTGGCCGGCCGGGGACAACCCGCTTTGCAACGCGCCGCATAACGCGCGAGACCTGGTGGGTCAGTGGGACCACCCCTACTCTGCCGAGCAGGCGGCCTTTCCCGATTCAGGTTTGTGGCGTGGCAAGTTCTGGCCAGCGGTCACGCGCGTCGATAATGTCTTTGGCGACCGTCACCTGGTATGCAGCTGCCCGCCCATGGAGGCATGGCTCGAAGAGGCGGAGACCGACTGAGGACATCACCGGAAGAAGACCTGGCGCACTGCTGAATGAACATGAGACACCGGAATGCTCAAAACGCGCTGATGGTACTCATTGTGTCGGTGGTCATTGGTGCGAGTGCAAGCGATTGGGAAGAACCCGGCGACATACCACTTCCTGCTCCGCTCAATGTGGGCTTGGCAGGCGCGGAGCCCACGGACATCACCCGTTTTCTCCTCGCCCAGGGCGCCATATCTGCCGCGCCCTCACCTGACGGCAAGCAACTGGCCTTTCGCTGGTCCGTCACCGGCGAACCACAGCTTTGGGTCACCCCCACCGAAGGTGGATGGCCGCGCCAGCTGACCTTCGGTTCCGGCATGACGTTTTTCGAGTGGTCACCCATGGGCGAACATCTGCTGGTGGGCCGGGACACGGAAGGGGACGAACGTGAGGGCTACTACCTGCTCTCCGACGACGGCCGGACTGAGCGGGAAGTCCTGCCCCCGAGCGATGCGTTTCGCCAGTTTGGCATGTTCTCCCCGGACGGCCAACGCATCCTTTATTCCTCAACGGAACGCAACGGGCGCGATTTCGACATCTACCTTGCCGATGTCACAAGCGGTGAAACACGCATGGTCTTTCGGGGTGAATTCGGTTTTTTCCCGCTGGCGTGGCAACCCGGGGGCTCGTTGGTTCTGGTGTCTGAAACACGCGGCGAGGACGCTAACGATGTTCACTTACTGGACCTCGAGGATGGCCGAATCACGCCGCTGTTCCAACCCGAGGTTTCCGCCGCATTCACGGACTTTCAATGGCTTCCGGATGGCAGTGGATTCTATTACGCCACGAACATCGACCGGGAGTTCATGGCGCTGGCCTACTATTCGCTGGCTGAGCGCGCGTTTACCCTGCTGGAAACACCCGAATACGACATTGAGCGCCCCAGGTTGACCCGGGACGGTCGGTTTCTGAGCTGGCTGACCAATGAGAATGGCTACTCCAGGCTGCATGCAACCGACCTCGCATCCGGCAAGCAGCTCGCCCCACCCACACTACCGGCGGGCGTCTACGACATCGCCTTTGCCACTCATGCGCCGGTGCTCAGTATTTTGATTGACGGCGTTACCACCCCCGGGGACGTCTATGCCTGGAATCTTGCTTCAGGAGCAACGAGCCAGCCAGTTCACGCCAACCTCGCAGGACTGGATACCCAGCAGTTCTCGACCCCCAGGCCTTTGACCTATCACGCGCGGGACGGCGTCACGCTGCATGGGTTGCTTTACCAGCCAGACCCCGCGAAGCACCCCGGAAAACGACCATTGGTCGTGCAGGTTCACGGCGGGCCAACCAGCCAGAGCCGGCCCCGTTTTCGTCGCGCGGAACAACACCTGGTCAGCCAGGGTATCGCGGTGTTCTCCGTCAATGTTCGGGGGTCTACCGGCTACGGTAAGACCTACGCCCGGCTGGATAACCAGGAAAAACGGCTTGATTCGGTCAGAGACCTGGTCGATACCGTGGGCTTTTTATCCGGTGAATGGTTGATTGATACCCAGCGAGCAGCGGTCATGGGCGCTTCGTATGGCGGTTACATGGTGAACGCAGTCCTCGGCGCGTATCCGGGCGTTTTCAAAGCCGGTGTTTCCGCCGTAGGTGTCTCAGATTGGGTTCGCGCGTTGCAGGAGGCATCCCCTGCATTACAGGCATCCGATCGCATCGAATATGGAGATATCCGCGAGGAGCGATGGCAGGCATTTTACGCCGAGAACTCACCCATCCATCAGGCCAAGAACATTGATGTACCCATGCTCTTTTCCCACGGCGCGAATGACCCGCGGGATCCGGTCACCGAATCCGACCGCATGGTCAGGGAGGTTCGCAGCCACGGCGTTGAGGTCAGATATCTGCGTTTTCCCGACGAGGGCCACCAGATTCGCAAGCTCGAAAACCGCGTGGCTTACCACAGCGCCGTTGCTGAATTTCTCACACAGAATCTGGCGGCGCCGGCGAACGCGTCGCCAAAGCCATCGCAGGAATAATAGGCAGCAGATGACTTGGCGTTGATCTGCCTGCTCTGATCACGTTGCCAGGCAGACGGATTGCAGCCATAAAAAAGCCTCCCACCGGGGAGGCTTTTTCGTGGTCATTATGATCAGGCTCAGGCGTTGATGCTGGCCCGCATCTTGTTCATGGCGTTAACTTCCAGCTGGCGGATGCGCTCGGCGGAAACGCCATAGCGGTCGGCCAGTTCCTGCAAGGTGGATTTCTGGTCGGTCAGCCAGCGGCTGCGGATGATGTCCTGGCTGCGCTCATCAAGCTGGCCCAGGCCTTCGTACAGCAGCGAATTCTGGTGAGACTCGAGGTCTTCCATTTCCAACGCCACCTCTGGCGTGTCACTGTCGCTCTGCAAAAAAGCTGCCGGCGTCACTCGCGGTGCGTCGTCGTCATCGGAATCCGAGGACAAGTCGAAGCCAACGTCCTGCCCGGAGAGACGGGACTCCATCTCCATGACGACCTCAGGCTTGACGCCAAGATCGTGGGCCACGGTATTGACCTCTTCCATATTCAGCCAGCCCAGACGTTTCTTGGACTTGCGCAGGTTGAAAAACAACTTGCGCTGCGCCTTGGTGGTAGCCACCTTGACGATACGCCAGTTACGCAGGATGAATTCGTGCATTTCAGCCCGTATCCAGTGTACGGCGAAGGACACCAGACGGACCTCACGGTCGGGGTCGAAGCGCTTGACGGCCTTCATCAGACCGATATTACCTTCCTGCACCAGGTCGCCCAGCTGCAGGCCGTAGCCGGTATAGCCCTTGGCCACGTGCACCACGAATCGAAGGTGCGCCAGCACCAGGCGACGCGCAGCCTCGAGATCGTCATGGTCACGATAACGTTGCGCAAGATCCTGCTCTTCTTCCAGCGTCAGCATCGGAATCTTGTTAACTTCCTGGATATAAGCATCCAGGCTCCCGGTACCGGCTGGAACCAGCAGGTGGCTTGGAACAAGTGCTTTGCTCATCGAACCTCCCAATAACGCAAGCCCATCATTATAGCAGTTTTGGTGCCTCAATAGCACCATTGGGCACAAAAACAACACCGCTTGGCGCAAGGGTCAAGCGGGCAAAATCAGCGCTTGCCGATGTGTTTGACTGGTCATTTGGACAGGAAATCGACCGCAAAAGTTCCCCTTTACCCGATGATCTATCGACGCCCCAGCGAACCCCCAACCACCAGCATCCTGAGGTAGCGCTGCACCGAGAGGAAAGCGCCCAGCCAGCCCAGCAAGCCGCTGCTCAACAGCAGAATGATCAGCTGTACGGGGCTGAGGCTGTAAATTTCGAAACCCTGCCCGTAAACATCCAGCAGGCGTTTCAGGGGAATACTCAGATAAAACAGCGCGAGCCACATCATCAGGACCGCCAAAACACCGCCCATGAGGCCATACCAGAAACCTGAATACAGAAAAGGCTGACGTATGAAGGCGTGACTTGCCCCCACCAGCGCGAAAATCTCGATTTCATCAGCCCGGGCCGCCACGTCGAGGCGAATGGTGTTCGCCACCACAACAATCACGGCTACGCCAAACAACAATCCCAGGACCAGGACTGTCGCTCGACCCAAATCCAGGAACCGGCCCAGGCGCTGCAGCCACTTGTAATCGAACTGGACCGACTCCACCCGCTCATCGCGCTCGAGAAAATCCATCAGTGACTGGATTCGCAGGCTCAGAGTGGCTGTTGAGCCCCGGGTGTCGACTTCCGCCGGCAATACCGTCACCACCCATGGCAGTGGGTTTTCGTCCAGAGTTTCCAGCGATTGTCCGAAACCCGATACCTCGCGGAACTCGGCCATCCCCTGCTCCGGAGAAATAACGCTCACGGATTGCACGTCGGGACGGTCTCGAGCCGCCTCCGCCAATGCCTCGACCTCAGCCGCCGCCATGGTGCCGGGAATAAATACGGAAATTGCGCTCCAGTCTTCCTGGCGCACATCCAGCCGGTCCATGTTTTTGAGGGAGACATAAAGCCCCAATGGCAACAGGATGGCGATCCCCAGCACCAGCACCGTCATCAGGGTGCCCAACCGGTGCTGTAACAAGGTGCCGAGGCTGGAAAAGAAACTGTAGCTGTGACGCCGCGCCCACGCGCGAAAGCGTCTCCTGGCGGCTCTCAGCGCCATCAGAAAGCCGCCCCGCCTGAGCGAGCAGGAATGTCGTCGATAAGGACACCGTCGGACAACACCAGCACGCGGGCCCCCATTCGCTTGACCAGCGACAGGTCATGGCTGGCAATGAGCACCGTCACACCCGCCTCGCTGAGCTCGCGAAACAGGCCAAACAACTCCCAGGAAAGATCCGGATCGAGGTTTCCGGTAGGCTCATCCGCCAGCAGCATGGGCGGCATGGCCACCATAGCCCGGGCAATGCCCACCCGTTGCTGTTCACCACCGGAGAGCGCCAACGGCCAGGCTTTCTCTTTTTCGAGCAGGCCCACTTTGTCCAAGGCCGCGCGAACCCTTTTCCTGATCTCCCGGTAGCGCAGTCCCGCAATCAACAGCGGCAAGGCGACATTGTCGCCCACCGTCTTGTCAAACAGCAGCTTGTGATCCTGGAAGATCATGCCGATCTCGCGACGCACCGAGGGCGCCTGCTTGTCCGGCATGTGATTCAGGCTTTGACCATCGATAAGAACCTGTCCGTGCGTGGGCCGTTCCAGCATCATGACCAAACGCAACAGGGTGCTTTTGCCGGCCCCGGAATGGCCGGTGAGAAAAACCAGGCTACCGGCTTCGATTTCGAAACTGACCCCGGAAAGGGCCTGGTTACCACCCGGATAACGCTTACTGACCTGTTCGAATCGAATCATGGCCGTGATCGTCTAACTGCCTTGAGAGGATCTCCGTTGCCCGCCACCCGAGCGCTTGCGCGAACGTCCGCGACGCCGGCGCTGGCCGGAATCGCGTCCCTGGGATTTCCCATGGGGCTTTTTCGACGGCGGCTTCCTGGGTGGCCGAACCACATCCGGCAGGCTGTCAGGGTCCAGTTGATCCAGCGGAATCGGGTATCCGATGTACTCTTCAATATCCGGAAGGTGAAACGCGTAATCCTCACAGGCGAAACTGATGGCCTCGCCGCGGGCGCCGAGTCTCGCCGTGCGTCCAATCCTGTGCACGTAGTCAGGGGCATCCTGGGGGAGATCGAAATTGATCACGTGGGTCACATCGGGGATGTGCAAACCGCGTGCGGCGACGTCCGTGGCAACCAGCACCCGGATGTGATCGTCGTGAAAACGTTTCAGCAGACTCTGCCGCTTCTTCTGAGGCACCCTGCCTGAAAGCACCGCCGCCTCGATACCGTTGGCTTTGAGAGTCCTGCCAACCCGGTCCGCCGCAGCCCGGGTATTGACGAACACCATCACCCGGCCGTCCGGAAAAGAACGCAGCAATTGCAGTAATAGCGGCATTTTCTCCTGGTTGGACGGGTAATACACCGACTGATGAACGTTGTCCGCCGTCACCCGCTCGGTTTCCACCTTCAGCGTTTCCGGATTGTTCATGTGCTCGTAAGCCAATTCCATGACCCGCAGCGATAAGGTCGCGGAGAACATCAGCCCCTGCCGCTCAGACGCCGGTGGCATGCGACGGAGCAGGTACCGGATGTCCTTGATGAATCCGAGATCGAACATGCGGTCTGCCTCGTCGAGAACCACCGCCTGTATGTTCTTCAGGTGAAAAACGTGCTGCTTGAAATAGTCGATCAACCTTCCCGGCGTGCCGATCAATACATCCACACCCGCCTGCAGCTGGTCACGTTGCTTGTCGTAGTCGACGCCACCGTAAGCGAGGCCGAGCTTCAAACCCGTGTGAGCCCCGAGCACCTCGGCATCTTTGTGAATCTGCAACGCCAGCTCCCTAGTGGGCGCCAGGATCAACGCCCGCGGCTGACGACCTCCGGACGGATCTTCCGATTCCATCAGGCGTTGGAAAACGACCAGCAGGAATGCCGCGGTTTTACCGGTGCCGGTTTGCGCCTGCCCCGCTACATCATGCCCCTTCAGGGCCGGTGGCAACGACAGGGCCTGGATAGGCGTGCAATGCGTAAACCCGGCTTTCACGACGCCCTGCTTGACCTCGGGTCGCAAGTCCAGATCGGCGAACGCCAGTTCGGTCAATGGACCCTCGGTTCTGCTTTCCTGTATATTCAAATTCTTCCTGCCGACATATTGGGTTGATGAGACTTGAAAATCGAGGCAAGTACCTTGATGTAAGCAGGCGGCTCCCGCGAATTATCCCGCATTTGATGAGCACTGCGCCCGCTGAGGCCGGAGCATCACCCGGGCCTTGAGCCGGACATATTAACCGTGCTGGGTGTCTCGTACCAGTCGAGACACTGAGCGCATCCAGGAGAATTCAATGAGCGAAAAAATCATTCACGTTACCGATGGTGACTTTGAGCAGGAAGTACTGAATGCTGAAGTGCCTGTTTTGGTCGATTACTGGGCCGAGTGGTGCGGCCCCTGCAAGATGATTGCGCCGATCATCGATGAGATTGCCGATGAGTACGAAGGCAAGATCAGGGTGGCCAAACTCGATATCGACCACAACCAGGCTACGCCGCAAATGTACGGTATCCGGGGCATCCCCACTTTGATGATCTTCAAAGAAGGCTCGGTCCACGCGACCAAGGTCGGCGCCCTGACGAAAGGCGCCCTCAAGACCTTTGTCGAGGAAAACATCTGATCGCGGCCGGCGACGGCCCACACACGGGCCGTCGCATGAAAACGAAATTTCTGGACGCTGGTCGATTTCCATGCTAGCGTACGAATCCTGCAGCGGGGATCCCCCCGGCCTGAGCAGCCCCGAACGATTTCACCCCCGATAGAACGTTAAAGAAATCGATGAGTAAGGCTGATCCCGACTTTTAAGCAGAATAGCAAACGAGTAAGGAAATCCCATTTGACGGTGCTGCGATAACGCCCGTTCCGGATAACCCAATCAGAGAAATTCACTGCATCAGCAAGCAGCACTTTGCTTAACTCCGCCTCGTGCGCGGACATCAACCACCACCGGCCGCCGGCCTGACGATAAATTAAGACCATGAATCTGAGTGAACTGAAACAAAAACCCATCGCGGAACTGCTCGAAATCGCCAACGACATGAAACTCGAGGGCGTGGCGCGATCCCGCAAACAGGATGTGATCTTCTCCATCTTGAAAGCACACGCCAAGAGCGGAGAAAGCATCTATGGAC
>WTJD01000262.1 GCA_011524975.1 Lysobacterales bacterium | reverse complement strand
TGGCAGCTCGTCGGGCTCATAACCCGAAGGTCGCAGGTTCGAATCCTGCCCCCGCTACCACGTAATCAGAAGCTCGTGGTGTCAATCACGGGTGTTCGTGAAAAAGGCCCCAGCAGGGGCCTTTTTGATGAGACCGGCCCGGCGCTGGTCGTCCCTGTGACGAATGGAATGGTTGATGAATTGAATCGTTCGCACTTGCCTTGAAGGCAAACTAGGGAGGCTCTCAGGAAAACGGGAGAGCCAACGTCAGGGGCAGTGTGCCCCTTTTTTTTGCGCCGGGGATAAGGAGAGAGGATGAGCGTAAAAAGGCTAACGAACATGCTGCAGCCCCTGGTCGAAGACCTGGGCTATGAGTTCGTTGGCCTCGAGTATACCGGGCAGTCGAAGAATGCGGTTTTGAGGATTTACATCGATCGTGAGCAGGGTATCGACCTTGATGACTGCGGGCGGGTGAGCGGCGAAGTCGCCGCGCTACTCGATGTGGAAGATCCTATTTCAGGCCAGTACAACCTGGAAGTTTCCTCCCCGGGCCTCGATCGCCCCCTGTTCACGCTCGAGCAGTGCGCTCGGTTTGCCGGTGAGCAGGTGCAAATAACGGTTTTCGCCCCGGTAGAGGGCCGAAGAAAATTCAAGGGCCGGATCCTGTCAGTGACCGGAGACAGCCTGAACATTGATCAAGATGGCGCAGAAATTGCGCTGGATTTCAGCAATATAGCCAAGGCCAGGCTGGTTCCGGACTATGACAGTCTTATGTCCGGCCAGAATGACAAAGCCTGAACAGTGACTGGTCCCGCTGGAGAGCGATGAGATGAGTAAAGAAATTCTGCTGGTAGTCGAGGCGGTGTCCAACGAAAAGGGCGTCGAGAAAGAAGTGATTTTCGAGGCGCTCGAAGCGGCACTGGCATCGGCCGCGCGCAAGCGCAGCGGTGACGAAATTGATGTTCGTGTCGCCATTGACCGTGCGACGGGTGACTACGAAACGTTTCGTCGCTGGGAGGTCATCGAGGATGACGAGGAAATGGAGGAGGAGTCGGCCCAGCTTTTCCTGAAAGACGCTAAAGAGCAGGATGCCGAAATCGAGGTCGGAGCGTTTATCGAAGAGCCGATGGAGAATCCCGAGTTTGGCCGTATTGCCGCCCAGACCGCGAAGCAGGTCATCGTGCAGCGGGTCAGGGAAGCGGAGCGTGCCCAGGTGGTGGAGGCTTTCCAGGACCGTGAGGGCGAGTTGATCAACGGCATCGTCAAGCGCGTAGAGCGGGGCAATGTATACCTGGATTTGGGCAATAACGCCGAGGCATTCATTCCGCAGCGCCACATGATCATGGGAGAAACCGTGCGACCGGGAGACCGCTTGCGCGCTTTCCTGTTTGAAGTCACGGCGGAAACGCGGGGGCCGCAGCTGTTCGCCAGCCGGACGATCAAGGAATTTCTGATCGCCTTGTTTGAGTTGGAAGTGCCGGAAATAGGGCAGGGCCTGATTACCATCATGGGCGGCGCCCGCGACCCCGGACGTCGCGCCAAGATCGCCGTGCGCTCCAATGACAACCGAACCGACCCGATTGGCGCTTGCGTTGGTATGCGAGGCTCTCGGGTGCAGGCGGTTTCCAATGAGCTTGCCGGCGAGCGTATCGACATCATTCTTTATGATGAAAATCCGGCTCAGTTCGTGATTAACGCCATGGCGCCGGCTGAGGTCGCCTCCATCGTGGTCGACGAGGAGCGCGAGGCCATGGATATCGCGGTCGATGAGTCCAACCTGTCGCAGGCCATTGGGCGAGGCGGACAAAATGTCAGGCTGGCGTCCGAACTGAGCGGCTGGGAGCTCAATGTGCTCACCGTTGAGGACGCGGAGAAGAAGAGTGAGGAAGAAGCACAGAAGGTGCTGGAAAACTTCATGAACAAGCTCGACGTGGGTGAGGATGTCGCGAACATCCTGGTCCAGGAGGGCTTCAGTAACGTGGAAGAGGTCGCCTATGTGCCTGAGTCCGAGTTGCTGGATATCCGCGAGTTCGATGAGGAGATCGTTACAGAACTGCGCCGGCGGGCCCGGGATTCACTCTTGACCCAGTTGATCGCGCGCGAAGAAGTGCTGGATGAGAACCGGCCCGCTGAGGATCTGCTCGGATTGGAAGGCATGGATGAACGGCTTGCTTTCAAGTTGGCCGAGCGTGGAATTCGCACCCAGGAAGACCTGGCGGAGTTGTCCGTGGATGAGTTGATCGAAGTGGATGAGATGGAAGAAGAAGCCGCGGCTGCCCTGATTCTGGCGGCACGCGCTCCCTGGTTTGAAACCGAAGACGAAGCGGAATAGGACGGTAGCGAACACGGTTCGCGGAGGTCAGATATGTCACAAGTCACCGTTACCCAATTGGCCGAAGTGCTTGGCGTTACCGTCGAGAAACTTCTGAGCCAGCTGAATGAAGCGGGCATCGACGCCAACTCGGGCGATGATGCGGTTTCGAACAACGACAAGAAAACGCTGCTGGCGCACCTCAGGGCCAGCCATGGTAAATCCGAAGCTGATGCGACAGCGCCACGCCGGGTCACCTTGAAGCGCAAGTCTGTCAGTGAGTTGAGGGTTGCCGGTTCGGGCCCGAGAGCCACGACCAAGACGGTTAACGTCGAATTTCGCAAGCGCCGGACATACGTCAAGCGCGAAGCGCTGCAGGAGCAGGAAGCGCACGATCCCGGGCGCGAGGAAGCCCAGCGTGCCCTGGAAGAGGCCCGCCAGCGTCGCGAGGCTGAGGAAAACGCTCGCCGCGAGGCTGAAGAAAAGGCGCAGCGTGAAGCCGAGGAGAAGGCACGGCGTGAGACGGAGGAGGCTGAGCGTCAGGCGCAGCAGGAATCCAGCCGCCGTGAAGCGGAGGAAAAAGCCAGGCTGGAGGCGGAGCGCGCAAAAGCCGAGGAAGAGGAGCGCAAGCGCGAAGAAGAACGGGCGAGAAAACTGGCCGAAGAACAGCGCAAGCGCAAGAAAGAAGCGCAGAAGCCGGCTACCCGCTATGGCCGCAAAGAATTGCATGTCGCGAAAGGCGCTGGCCGGCGGCGCAAGCCGACCCGAAAAGCGGCGCCTTCCAGCCGTCCCTCTGAGCATGGATTCTCCCTGCCGACCGAGCCCGTGGTGAGGGAAGTGGCCATCCCTGAGACGATAACGGTCGCCGAACTGGCCAAGCAGATGGCGGTCAAGTCCGGAGAGGTCATCAAAGCGCTCATGCAGATGGGCATGATGGTGACCATCAACCAGCCATTGGATCAGGACACCGCGATTCTGGTGGTCGAGGAGATGGGCCATACCGCCAAGCCCGCGGAACAAAAAGATATCGAGCAGGAGTTGATGGTCGAAGAGGCGGAAGCAGATGCTGAAGCGGTCTCGCGCCCGCCGGTCGTTACCGTGATGGGCCATGTCGATCATGGCAAGACCTCGCTGCTGGACTACATCCGCGCGACGCAGGTGGCGGATGCCGAGGCGGGTGGTATTACCCAGCATATCGGCGCGTACAACGTGAAGACGCCAAGAGGCATCATCACTTTTCTGGATACACCTGGCCACGCGGCGTTCACAGCCATGCGGGCGCGCGGCGCCCAGGCGACGGACATCGTCATCCTGGTGGTGGCGGCCGATGACGGCGTGATGCCTCAGACCAAGGAGGCAATCCAGCACGCGCGCGCGGCCAAGGTTCCGCTGATTGTGGCCGTCAACAAAATGGATCGGCCCGAGGCCGATATTGAGCGGGTCAAGTCCGAACTGGCCAAGGAGGAAGTGATTCCTGAAGACTGGGGCGGTGAGGAATTGTTCGTGCCGGTTTCTGCCAAGACCGGGGATGGCGTTGACGATCTGCTCGAGGGTGTATTGCTGCAGGCGGAGCTGTTGGAGCTGACAGCGCCGGTTGACCGTCGTGCTCGCGGCCTGGTGATCGAATCCAGGCTGGACAAGGGCCGCGGCCCGGTCGCGACCATCCTGGTTCAGGAAGGCACCCTGAATCAGGGCGATATGGTGTTGGCCGGCAAGGAATTTGGGCGGGTCAGGGCCATGTTCGATGAGGCTGGAAAGCCCATCAAGTCAGCGGGTCCCTCAATGCCAGCCGAGGTTCTAGGTCTGTCGGGTGTGCCGTTTGCCGGCGACGAGGCCATCTCAGTGGCGAACGAGCGGAAGGCCCGGGAAGCAGCGTCCCAGCGGGAGGAAAGACAGCGCGAAGGCAGGCTGGCTCAGCAGCAGGCAGCCAATCTTCAAAACCTGTTCGACTCCATGGGTAAAGAAGAGCAGCTGACCGTCAACCTGATCATTCGAGCGGATGTCCAGGGTAGTGTCGAAGCCTTGCGAGATTCGTTGACCAAGCTTTCCAATGAAGAGGTGAACGTCAATGTCGTGGCCTCAGGTGTCGGCGCCATTACCGAATCTGACGCATCCCTGGCCCAGGCCTCCGGTGCGATCATCATTGGTTTCAATGTCAGGGCGGACAGCAGCGCGCGGCGATTCATCCAGGAAAATGAGATCGATCTGCACTATTACAGCGTCATTTATGACGCCATAGACGAGGTGAAATCCGCCATATCCGGCATGCTTGGGACGGAGACCCGTGAGAGCATCATTGGCCTGGCGGAGGTGAAGGACGTGTTCCGTTCATCCAAGCTGGGTGCGATTGCCGGCTGTCTCGTGGTCGAAGGTGTGGTGAAGCGATCCAACCCGATCCGCGTTTTGCGGGATAACGTGGTGATCTTCGAGGGCGAGTTGGAGTCCCTGCGGCGCTTCAAGGACGATGTCAACGAAGTGCAGTCGGGTACCGAATGCGGTATCGGCGTCAAGATGTACAACGACGTGAAGCCGGGCGACCAAATCGAGTGCTTCGAGCGCATTGAGGTCCAGAAGACACTGTAGGCGCCGCGTTCTTGCTCGGGGCGGCTACCCTGATTGAGGGCGCTGAAATTATGCCAAGACAGTTTTATCGGTCTGATCGCGTCAGTGGACTGTTGCGCCGTGAACTGGCGCAGCTGATCCAGATGGAAGCCAAAAACCCTGAAATTGGCTTTATCAGCGTATCTGATGTGGAAGTCTCCCGTGACCTCGCGCACGCGAAGGTCTACATCACGGTATTTGAACAGGACAAAGCCGCCTCCAGCCTGAAGGCGCTGCAGCAGGGCGCCGGGTTTTTTCGAAAGCGCCTGGGGCAGCAACTGCGGATGCGCAGCGTGCCAGAACTCCATTTCATCCATGACGCGTCGGTCGAGACCGGCCAGAGAATGGATGAGCTGATCGGCAAAGCCATGTCCGGTGTCCCGCAAAGCGGCAGCGAGCGCGATTCGTCAGCCTCGGATCAGACGAACGAGAGCCCCCCTGTCGACGAGGAAGAATGAGTCGGCGGCGGCGTGGCCGCGACGTGCATGGCGTCGTGTTGCTCGACAAGCCCTCCGGCCTGTCTTCCAATCAGGCGCTGCAGAAAGTCAGGCGTCTTTTCAACGCGCGCAAGGCGGGCCACACCGGCAGCCTGGATCCTCTTGCCACCGGCATGCTGCCCATCTGTCTGGGCGAAGCCAGCAAGACAGCCGGTCATATGCTGGATGCGGACAAGACCTACCAGGCCACGCTTCATCTGGGGCAGGCCACAACCACCGGTGACGCTGAGGGCGATGTGATTGAAACGGCCGCGGTGCCCGACCTTGATTCGCAGGCCATCGAACAAGCCCTGAAGGAGTTTTTGGGAGAGAGCGCGCAGGTGCCGCCCATGTACTCGGCCCTGAAGGTGGACGGAAAGCCCCTGTATGAATTGGCCCGGCGCGGTGAGGAGGTCGAGCGCCAGCCCCGGCGGATCACTGTTTATCGTCTTGAATGGCTTGGCTGGGCGAGGCCCGAATTGCGTTTTGAAGTGCATTGCTCAAAGGGAACTTATGTCCGAACCTTGGGTGAAGACATCGCCCGTCGCCTCGGCAGTTGTGGACATCTCACGGCCTTGCGCAGAACAGCGGTGGGTGTATTTGACCCGAAAGCCATGATTTCACTGCGTGATATCGAGACGCTGGCGGAAAATCACCGCCTCGAAAGCTGCCTGCTGCCGGTCGATGCGGGCCTTTCACACTGGCCCGTGGTTGCGTTGGACGAGGCTGCCGGCCTCAGGTTTGGGCACGGCAATGCGGTGATGGTGGCTGCCGCTCCGGTGGACCAGGTGAGGGTCGTGGGGGTATCAGGCAGGCTGCTTGGCCTGGGAAAAATCACCACGGATCAGAAACTCCATCCGACCCGTGTTTTCCAGTTGGGCTGAGGGTTTTGGCCAGCAAAGAAAAAGTGGGTTTTTGGCTTGTCCGGGGCAGCGGTCAAGAGTACAATACGCCGCTACCTTAAACCGGGGCTGCGAAGTTTTTGCAAAGACCCAAGCATTCTGAACAGAGTGATTTGCAGGGTTTTTACAAAGGCTTCGGGCTCTAGATATGGAGAACTAACCATGTCTTTAAATGCTGAAGCGAAAAATCGAATCGTAGAAGAGTACAAGCGTTCACCGAGCGACACGGGATCGCCCGAAGTTCAGGTTGCGCTATTGACTTCACGCATCGAACACCTGACCGACCATTTCAAGATTCACAAGGGTGACCATCACTCGCGTCGCGGCCTTCTGCGACTGGTGAATCAGCGTCGCAGCCTGCTGGATTACCTTAAGAAAAAGGATCTGCAGCGCTATCGCGACCTGATCGGCCGTCTTGGCCTGCGCCGTTAAATTCTTGTCCGCAGGGATCGACTGAGGCAACTGGCGAAACGTAGTTTCAACGCCAGCGTGCTGGCGTACACATCTGAACGGGAATCCTACAAGTGCAGAAGCTGACTAAGAAGTTCAAGTTTGGTGATCATGAGGTCACCCTCGAGACCGGAGAAATCGCCCGGCAAGCGTCCGGCGCGGTCATGGTCAATATGGCCGACACGGTGGTCATGGTCACGGTCGTTGGTCGGAAAGAGGCCGATCCAGGCCGCCCATTCTTTCCCCTGACCGTTAATTATCAGGAAAAATTTTATGCCGCCGGCCGTGTTCCGGGTGGCTTCTTCAAGCGCGAAGGACGCCCAACGGAGAAAGAGACGCTGACCTGCAGGCTGATTGACCGGCCTATCCGTCCGCTGTTCCCCAAAGGGTTCATGAACGAAGTTCAGGTCATTGCGAACCTGGTGTCATCCAATCCGGAAGTCGACGGTGATATTCCGGCCATGATTGGCACCTCGGCTGCGCTGGCCCTGTCAGGGATCCCCTTCAGCGGGCCCATCGGCGCGGCTCGAGTGGGTTACGTCGACGGCGATTATGTGCTCAACCCCACCGCTACACAGCTGGAATCTTCTGACCTGGATCTGGTGGTCGCCGGTACCGAAGGCGCTGTTCTGATGGTCGAGTCGGAAGCAAAACTGCTTTCCGAGGAAGTCATGCTGGGCGCCGTAACCTTCGGGCATCGTGAAATGCAGACCGTGATCCAGGCCGTCAAGGAACTGGCCGCCGAGGCCGGGGTGGACGCCTGGGAATGGTCGGCTCCAGAAGCCGATGAAGCGCTGGCGGGCCAGGTGGAAGCCGCCGCGAGCCAGGGGCTGACGGATGCCTACACGATTGCCGACAAGCTGCAGCGCCGTGACGCCGTGGCTGCGGTAAAGGCGGCTGTCGTCGAGCAGCTGACCAATGATGAAGATGAAAACGCTCCGGACGCCGGTGATGTGGCCGCTGCGTTTTCCAAGCTGGAAAAGCGGCTCGTGCGCGAGCGCATTCTCTCCGGCAACCCCAGAATCGATGGTCGTGACCCCACCACGGTCAGGCCGATCAGCGTAGAGTGCGGGCTGCTGCCCCGCGCGCATGGGTCTGCCCTGTTTACCCGTGGCGAAACCCAGGCTGTGGTCGCCACCACTTTGGGCACAACGCGCGACGCGCAGATCATTGATGCCGTGAATGGTGAGTACAAGGATCCGTTCATGCTGCACTACAACTTCCCGCCATTCTGTGTCGGTGAAACCGGCTTCATGGGTGGTCCCAAGCGACGCGAAATCGGTCATGGCCGATTGGCGCGGCGCGGCGTATCCGCGGTGCTGCCCAGCATTGAAGATTTCCCGTATGTGCTTCGCGTGGTTTCCGAAATCACGGAGTCAAACGGCTCCAGCTCGATGGCATCTGTCTGCGGAACATCCCTGTCTCTGATGGACGCGGGTGTGCCGGTCAAGGCGCCTGTGGCGGGTATCGCCATGGGGCTCATCAAGGAGGGCGACCGCTTTGCGGTTCTGTCCGACATCCTGGGCGATGAGGATCATCTTGGCGACATGGATTTCAAGGTGGCCGGCACCACTGACGGGATCACCGCGCTGCAGATGGATATCAAGATCGAAGGCATTACCGAGGAGATCATGAGCATCGCCCTGCAGCAAGCGCGCGATGGCCGCAACTTCATTCTCGGTGAAATGAACAAGGTGATCAGCGAGCCTCGGGCGGAGATGTCTGAATTCGCACCGCGCCTGATTACCATCAAGATTCACCCGGACAAGATCCGCGATGTCATTGGTAAAGGTGGTGTGACCATCCGATCGATTACCGAAGAGACCGGGGCCACCATCGATATCGACGATGACGGCACGGTCACCATCGGCTCGGTCAACCAGGCCGCCGGTGCTGAAGCGAAGAAACGGATCGAGCAGATCACGGCTGATATCGAGCCCGGTCAGGTCTTTGAAGGTAAAGTCATCAAGATCATGAACTTCGGCGCTTTTGTCTCTCTGACCCCAGGTCGAGATGGACTGGTTCACATTTCCCAGCTTTCCGATGAGCGTGTCGAGAATGTGACGGATGTGGTCAAGGAAGGTGAGACGGTCAAGGTCAAGGTTCTGGAGGTCGACAAGCAGGGCAGGATACGTCTGTCTATGAAAGCGGTCACCGAAGACGACTGAACCCGGACCAGCTAAACGGGTATTGAAGACGGCGCGCCCACGGGTGCGCCGTTTTTGATTCTGGACGGGCCTGCTGGAACCCTAAAGTCATGGCTCGAAATGGGCTAGAATTGGGAACCCTGATTGGGAGAGTGGCATGTCCTGGGATCGTTCGGAAGTCATGAATCGACGGTCCGGCCTGTTAGGCTGGTTCGATAAGGTTCGCTACAAAGAAATTTATCGCCAGGCCCTGGGCCTCATTCTGGTGGCAGTGTGCGCCGCCTTCGCGGTGACCGGGCACTGGAATATCATCATCGGGCTGCTGATCGCGCTGGCCGGTCAATTGTTCCGAATCTTCGCCGCCGGCACGATATTCAAGAACAAGGAATTGGCCTCGGATGGCGCTTATTCTCTGGTTCGGCATCCGTTGTACCTTGGGAATATCCTGATACTGGGCGGATTCAGCCTGGCCAGCGGTAATCTCTGGGTGGCTCTGGCCGTGCTGTTGTTTTTCCTCATCTGGTACCCCGCCACGATTTCCTACGAAGACGCCAAGCTGGAAAGGATTTTTGGCGATGATTGGCGAACCTGGAGCGAGGGGACCAATGCTGTATTTCCCAATCGCTTCAACTGGTCCAAGCTGACGGCGACCCAGTGGAACGCGCGTCAGTCGTTGTTGAGGAATGGCGAGTTCATCATTTCCGTGTACTTGCTGGCCTGTGCCGCGGTGTTATGGTGGCGTGCCTACCTTTGATCAGTGGAACATCAGGGAGTTATTGATGGAAAACATTCGCGTACCCGTATCTCCTGGAGAAGTTCTGGACAAAATCACCATTCTTGAGATCAAGTCCGAGCGCATGACGGACCCTCAGAAGTTGGTGAATGTTCGGCTTGAGCTGGAATTATTGACCCGAACCTGGCGTGAGGCCGTGACCGAAGACGACACCGTTCAGCGCATCCACGCCGAGCTGAAACATATCAACGAGGCGCTCTGGGTGATCGAAGATGATATCCGGGATAAGGAGCGGCTCAAGGAATTCGATGATCGTTTCATTGAGTTGGCCCGCAGCGTATACGTTACCAATGACCAGCGAGCAGCCGCCAAGAAGGCGCTGAACCTGCACCTGGGTTCTGAAATCATCGAAGAAAAAAGCTATCAGGATTACAGCTGAGCGACCGTTCCTGACGAATGCCCCTGTTTTGCTGATTCGATGTCACCGTCTCTTTTGAGAAATCGCTGAAAACGCGGGATACAGCGATACAAGCCCATCATAGGCTCCCCTTCGTACAAACGTGCGTGCGCTCTACCGCCCTGGCTTGAAGCGGGTGGCTTTCATTTTTATGAATGATGCCACGGCATGTCAGGATACTTGGGTTTAATGGCCAGTGGCCGGGTGGCCCGGGCTATTCATCTCGGCTTTCGAACCCCGAGAACCTGGTCGATCTGTTTACAGACGTCCTCCACTGAAATCAATTCCATGACGCCGTCCACTTCGATCCGCGTGCCCCAACGCAATTCATCGGGTTCTTTGCCGCGAAATGTTCGAGCCGCTTCCGGAAAACGGTCGACGGACAACTCCAGGCTGTTCCATGGCCCGCTTCTTTTTGCCCAGGTAGCGGCATAGAGCCCAATAACGGGGGTGCCGATCGCCGACGCGATATGAACCGGTCCAGAGTCAGGAGACAGCAGCACTTTACCGCGTTCCAGCAAAGCCATTGACTGGGTCAAAGTGTCCTTGCCAATCAGGTTGATGGGGCGATGTTGCATGGCCGACTGGATGCTTTCTCCTGCCGCGCGCTCCGAGTCGCTGGGGCCGCCCATCAATGCCACCCTCGCGCCATGCTGCTCGACGGCGTAATCGGCCGCGCGCGCGTAGCGTTCCCAGCGCCAGTTCCTGAGCGGATGGCTGGAGCAAGGGCTGATCAGAAGCGTTGGCTGGTTTCCGGGTAACTGCTCGGCCGCCCATTGCCGGTCGGCTTCGGAAACGGGGAGCGACCACTCAGGAGGACCCGGTGGAATACCCAGCGCCCATGCAAATTCCAGAAAGCCTTCGACCTGGTGCTGAAAAGGCACGTGTCGCACCTGATGATTGACGAAGCCATGGTGCAGATCGCGGGAACGCTCGCGGTTCCAGCCGAGCCGGATCGGTGAGTGGACCAGGCGGCTCAGCAGATTGGCGCGCAGAGCAACTTGCATATGCAGCAGTACGTCGAAATGTTGGTTGCCGAGCCGGGATTTCAGCGACTTGACGGCCTGCCAGCCGCCGCGCTTGTCGAACACAATGAACTCGATGTTATCCAGGCCGGACAAGAGTTTGTGTTCCAGCTTGCCAATGATCCACGTGATTTCGACCGAGGGCCAGTGCCTCCGAATGGCATGAATGACCGGTACGGTGTGGGTCACGTCACCCAGTGCCGAAAGGCGAAAAATACAAATACGTTTCGGTGGCCGGGTCAGCGGCAGCATGACGTATGCACCCGAACACCGCCCGCTTCATTGACGCGATGACAGGGCGAACGCACAATAGCCCGCGAGCAGATATCCATGAATATTGAGACACTTATCCAGCAGAACCTGGCCATTGTATATGATCAGGACAGCATCCCGGACCCGTCGCAGGAATTGTTTGAGGCTGAGCGCTGGGCAGCCGAAAACGCCATTGAGGGATCAGCGAAGGGGCGCGGCAACGCATATTTTCTCAAGACACCATTCGGAGCGGCCGTTCTTCGACATTATCGGCGCGGCGGATGGGCAGCGCGATTCAGCGCGGACCGCTATGTGTTCGCAGGTTTTGAACAGTCACGGCCTTATCGCGAATTCAGGCTACTGGCCCGGATGACGGAGCAGGGCTTGCCGGTGCCGCGACCGCTGGCGGCCATGTGCGTCAGAGACGGATTGTTCTATCGAGGCGCCTTGCTGACCCGAACCATTCCAGGTGCCCGACCGCTGGCAGAGTTGCTCGATATGGGGCTGGACAGCGACGACTGGATCCGGATCGGCGCCTGCATTCGGCGTTTTCACGCCGCTGGTGTGCGCCACGCCGATCTGAATGCGCGAAATATTCTTCTCCAGCAACAAGGATCAGAGGTGTTTCTGCTTGATTTCGATCGTGGGTCCATGATCAGCGGAAGTGCGGTCGATGGGAAGACGAACCTGGCTCGGCTTCGCCGATCACTGGAGAAACTGTGGCCATCACGCGCCCCGCAAGCACTCGAGGCGTGTTGGACCCGGCTGATAGAGGGTTATGGTGTCTGATTCGGCATCAGGACCCGCCCCGGGCTACCTGGACACCCGTCGCCTGCGAATGGTGGCGGCCAATGCACAGCTCATTTCAATCGATATTGAGGGGCGGGCCGCATTGGCGGATGCCCTGGGTGTTCAGGTTCCGGATAACTGGCCCCCCGATCTGTATGACCGGACCACGATGCAATTTGCGCTCGATGAACTGGGCGACCCCGCAGTGAGGGGGTGGTCATACTGGTATCTTCAGCTGAGAGAGCCTGAAGGACATGAACTGGTTGGAATTTCCGGCTTCAAAGGGCGTCCCGATGCGCGCGGCAGCGTGGAAATCAGCTACTCCATTCTCAGCCAGTTTCGGCGACGCGGGCTGGCTACTGAGGCTGTTTCCGGGCTGCTGGGTTGGGCTTTTCGCCATCCTGCTGTCGCGCAGGTGACCGCGGAGACATTTCCCTGGCTGGAGCAATCACTGGGCGTGCTGAGAAACTGCGGTTTCACACTGGAGGGGCAGGGGTCCGAACCGGGCGTTGTACGTTACTCCGTCAACAGGAGCATGCTCAGGTAGGTTATTTATGGATGGGTTTCGATGGGGCCCGATGTGAAGGGGTCGGGTGTCTCCACGCACAGATGGGTCAGCCTTAATTCAGACGTGTCCCGAAGTTGCAGGTGAGCGTAGCGCTCTTTGAGCGCCGCCTCGCCGTGGACCTCGTAGCGGCCAGGAGCCAGGCTTAGATCATCACAGAAACTCCTGAAACGCTCTTCCATATGGGGGTATAGCAGACTGTCGTAGTGGTTGATGTTGAGCGCCTCATCCCAATAGACGTTGACGTGATCGGCGAAGTCAAATTCTCTTTGAATGGTCCATCCCGAATCAGCCCATGACAGTATGGCTGGCTTGCCGGGCACGACGTCGTCTTCGAACAGGCTATGGTAAAAGCGGTGGCCCTCGTAATTGGCCACCAGGTCCGCGTTGGAATAGGAGCCGGTCATCATCTGTCCGAACAGTGCGCGCTCCGTATAGGCAGAGCGCTCAGCAGCTCGCGCTTCATCTTCGTAGCGCAGGTAGCGACGATAATACTTTCTGCCCTGGGACAGAAAGTGTCCGAGTTTGTCCGACCCGATCAGGACATCATTCACTCTGATCGTGGGGCCGACGCCAAAGAAACCAGCCACACGTGTTGCCCAGATCGGGTGGCCTGAATAGATCGATTTCCGTCTGGGCGTGCTTAACTTGTCGACTTCAGGGCTGTTCATGGCCCAGCGCTCCAACTTGTCGACCCAGTGGATGCCCCCGATGGCGCGATAAATATGATTGACCACCGCCATGTCATCGCGGGATCCCTGCCTGTCGGCAATGGCCGCCTCGATGGCCATGTTGACCTGCTGGTTCAACAGCAGGGTCGAGTCTTCAATGGGCTCGAGGCGGTTGTTGAATTGATCGGTCTCGTATGCGCCGACCCTGCCGCAGGCGGACATAACAATGAGAATCAGCCAGGTGAAGCGCAGGAGCTGACCCCTCAGAACCGATAGTTGTAGTTGAACAGCGTGTGTTCTCGCTCACCCAGTCCGATCTCGAAAGACAGGGAAGCCTTTTTGCTGAACTCATGCCTGGCGCCGATGGCAAAATTCCAGTCGTTCGCCCCCCCCAGAACCACATCGAAATCAATCACGCCCAAGGGTTCAAGAGGCGTCTGACCGCTGTGTTTTTCCTCGGTGTCCAGATACAGCCCGCCTACCCAGAATTGCCAGTTGTTTCTCACCAGGCCGACCCTCGGCTGTACCGTGGTGGATTTCACGGACGAGTCAAAATCTCCACCCAGATCCGTATCGGTAAACGTTGTCGTGAGGCTGGTGAACCAGTTCTCTGTGCCATAGGCCAGCGTGAAACCCAGACCCAACACGGTACCGTCGGTGTCGACTGAGAGTTCCTTGAGGGGGAACGGAAGACCCTCCACGGGCGCCCGGCTGAGGTCGATGACTGTTTTGGAGTCCAGGTGGCCCACGAGTCCAAACACGTTGAGAAAAGGCAGAACCCAGGCATCCAGCTTAAGATCGAAATGCTGCACATCGTTAGTAACGCTGAGCAATTCCGGATTTCCAAGGGAGATGCCCAGCAGATTAAAGTCCAGGTACTCGATATCGTATTTCTGGTCCATGGTGTAGTAGTCAATGCCAATACCCCACGGCAGGGGCAACTCCCTGTCACCGACCATATCCTGCATAAACGGCAAGCGTGAGTCTGCGAGTGAAGCAGCAGGCATGGCAAGGGTCAGGGACATCATGAGCGAGGTCATCCAGCGGCGCATTGAGTTCTCCTTATTTGAGGCCGTCACGAAGTATAGACACTACAGGCCGGGCATGGCCAGTAAATCGCTGGACGATGATATGACTTCTGCACTATTGAAAAATGTCAGATATATATCATAATGATATCAACTGAATGAAATATGAGAACCGTCATGATCAAGGAAATTCACAGAAAGTGCGCGTCCGGATACCTCGCCCTGGTGCTGTTACCTGCCCTGGCACTGTTTGACGGCTGGCTGATTTTTCGGGCCGTGTCGGCCGAGAGCGTTATCGGCGTCTTGCTGGCCATTCTGGCCATGGTTGTCATCCTGTTCTGCTTCGGTGGCTTCTTCATGGTCCACCCCAACCAGGCCAGGGTGCTTCAGCTATTCGGAAAATATGTCGGCAGCGCCAGGGAAACCGGTTTGCGCTGGGCCAATCCTTTCTATTCCAAGGAGGCCGTCTCCCTGCGTGTGCGGAATTTCGAGAGCGAAGTGCTCAAAGTCAATGATAGTTCCGGCAACCCGATCAAAATTGCCGCGGTTGTGGTGTGGAAAGTGGTGGACTCGGCCGAGGCCATCTTCGAAGTGGACGATTATGAGAGTTTCGTCCATATCCAGTCCGAGGCGGCATTGCGAAATCTGGCCACTTCATACCCCTACGAGATCCATGATAGCGACCCCGAGGAGGGGACCATCGCCTTACGCAGTGATCCCCAGGCCATCGCGGCAAAACTGCAAACGGAGGTTCAGGACCGTCTCGACAAAGCGGGTGTTGAGGTCATCGAGGCTCGGATTTCCCATCTCGCCTACGCGGAGGAAATCGCCAGCGCGATGCTCAAACGTCAGCAGGCACAGGCGATTGTCGCAGCGCGCAGGCAAATCGTCGACGGGGCAGTGGGTATGGTGAAGATGGCTCTCGAAGAACTTCGTGAACAGCAAGTCATCGATCTGGATGAAGAGCGTAAAGCGGCCATGATCAGCAATCTGCTGGTGGTGTTGTGTGGCGAAGAGAACGCTCAGCCGGTATTGAACACCGGATCACTCTACAATTGATTCGGTCGAACGGTGACCAAAAAGGCTTATCCACTCAGGATCGGCGAGGATGTCCTCGATGCGGTTCGTCGCTGGTCGGATGATGAACTGCGAAGCATCAATGCGCAGATTGAATATGTGCTGCGGGACGCCTTGCGTAAAGCAGGGCGTTTACCGCGTCCATCCAGCGACAGAGAAGGGGAGGACGCCGATCGGGGCTAGTGGACAGGCTCATCTGTTTGGATCTGCTTTGCGGTCATGAACCCGTCGTAAAAAGATGACCCAGGCAATGAGGCTAAGCCCAGCCCCGGCATGAC
>WTJD01000144.1 GCA_011524975.1 Lysobacterales bacterium | reverse complement strand
ATAACACAAGGTGACCACGGACAGGCCGTAACCGACCAGCGCGTTGTTGGCGTCATTCCACTCCGGACGTTGCGTGTTCAGCCAGATGCCGCCGCCCGGCACCAGGTTTCCAAGCTTGGAAAGCGCCGGGACCAGAAGCTTTTCCAGCAGGGTAACGTGAACGATCTTTCCATCTGGGCCGGAGACCAGTTTGCCATCGCTGCCGTACTTCCTGACGCGTTCCGCGATGCGCTCGGCATGGGCATAATCGTACTCAACGGTATTGCGCGGATCTCTGAGCATCTGCTCGTAATGTTTGAGCCGGTAAGGCACATCCGCGTAAACGAAGATTTCACGATGCAGCAGGCTTTCCAGCGCACCCGGATGATACCTGCGGGACAGATCGAGCAGGCGATACAGGTAGCCAACCTGGTGGTCTCCCCAGTAGCCGATGTTGGACCAGGGATCAGCCGGGTCGAGCACTTCCCAGTCAATGCCCTCACGCGTAAGACGGTAGGCGTTGAAACCATCTGCGGTGGACGCGTTGACAAACTTGGTGACGAAACTCTCCACGAAGTCGGGATAAGACCAGGCCAGCGCCTCCCAGTTCTGAAAGATATCGCGCCAATTACCCTGGTAGCTCAGGCAGTTGCTGCCATCGGCATTTCGAACTTCGATCGAGAAGTGGTTCCAGGGGCGGCTTGGGTCGCCGTGCCTTCGGCTGAAGGTCAACGGCAGGTACTCGAGTACAAGCCGTTCGAGATCAGGGTCGCCACAGAGGGAGACCTGTTGCGACAATTCATCCAGGGTCACGTTTTCCCCAAGGCCAGCCAGCTGCTTGCTGACCGGGTCTTTCAGGGGCATGTGCCAGTCCTCGACGAATTGGATGAAATCGTCCAGCGCGATGGAGTAGGCGCGATCAAAAACGCCGCCGCGCATGATATTGAAGAGCGTGTTGGAAAAGTGTCGCCCCGCCGTCAAGGTATCCGCGCTGGCCTGGAAACCGTCCGATCCGCCGACCAGTTCACGCAAGCGCCGCGTGCCCCTGTTGATATCTTTCTCAATGTCCGCGATCGTCATTTCACCCGCCAGCCAATCCAGGCGCGCGGGCACCTCCGCGGGACCCAATTCCACGTCGGCAACGATGTACCAGTCGCGCTCGACGCCGTCATCCAGATCCAGCTCATCAAACACCAGGAAGGCCGCGCGCTTTCCACGACTGCTGAGTTCGGAGGTCGGTCGTGACCCCAAACAAAATGCCGGCAGTTGCTCATCCGTTAACAGGAAACCGGGCGCTTCCAGCCCGGTGGTCCACACCAGGTTGGCGCGCAAGGCTTCGCTGGGTTCGGCCCGGTCCGTCACGATCGAGCTCATGCCGTACAGGGCAGCCGGCAGGCCTGGCGCGACTTCAACCTGCTTGTAGGCATCCAGCAGCGTGCTGCGCTGGGCCTGCAGCATTTGGTCAACCCCGGCGGGCAGCAGATTGCGGAGGCCGTCGAGCAGTCGAATGTGACGCTGGCCGCCACTGTGATTGATCAGATGGCCCTTGCGAATGAAACCCAGCCGTTCACCGCTGGTCCAGGTGTAGGAGAAGGTCAGTCCGAGCTCATGATTGATCTCCTCGAACACCAGCTGACTGCCTTCGAGGTTCTTGTAGAGATTGCGCGTCAACCGGTAGACGGGAGCGTGAGGGGTGAACGGCTGCCACAGACGGGTACGCTCGCCGTCATCCACCAGCAGGCAGGTGACCGGCCCGGTGTGCGAGTGCGCGTGGTGAATCTTGTCGTCGGTGATATAAGGAAACAGGGCCTTGTCCGGGCTGCCCCGGCCGCAGGTCAGACCACCCGTGCTGGAAACGAACATCCAATGATCGTAGGCGCTGACCACGGACATAAAGAAGGGCGGCATGACATGATAATTCTCGATGCGATAGAAGGCTTCACCGCCACGATCCACGACCGCCCCGCTGCCACCTTCAGCGGTGGGTACAAGCGCCGAATCGCCTAAAAAAACCTGGGGCATCTCTATCATCCTCGCTGAACCCAAAAGGGAAAATTGGCATGGGCCGCGTGGCCCTGCTCATCGTGAACATAAACAAACAAGCGGTAAGGACCCGCGCGCTCGGGTGCTGTTATTGCAGCGTATCCCGGCTCGCGCGCGACCACCGCATCAGGCACCATTTCCGGTACCTCTTCCTCGTCTCCACCGGTCTGGGTGGCCGTGCTCTCATGCATGATTTCCCAGTGGTAACTCAGCGCTTGCCCATTGGGGTGCGTCGCTTCAATACGGGCCATTGCGGTGGAGCCGGCAACCAGTTTTACGCTGTCGCCGGCTGTTTTTCCGTCAAGAAACAAGGTGCCGACCTGGGGCGAGCGGAGCTCAGGCCAGCTTCCATTCCAAATATGATGCAGGACATCGATTACCTCCGTTTTTGAGCCGTCGGCCAGAAACATCCCGTACCAGGTCGGTGTCCGCTCCTGTTTTTGCCCCCACAAAAACACGAATGACCCCATCAGCCTTGGGTCTGATGACAGCGCGACTTCCCAGGCCCGTCGGTAGCTTTCAGCCTTCTCGCTGCTGGTCTGTTCGAGTGGAGCACCCCAGGACGTCTTGCCGACTTCCCAGTGACCCACCGCGCCCCATTCCGTCACCCAGTAGGGCTTGTCCCATTGAGCCTGCTCCAGAACCCGCGGCAGGTTTTCTATTTCGCCGTATTTCTGAATACTGATGAAATCCAGATCCGGTGCACGCTCTCGCACCCGGTCCGCCAACTCGACACTGAACTCGGCAAAAGTCGTGGTCGTAGGGTGCCGCCCATCCACCTCATGGATCATCCTGGAGATGTCGTTGATCGCGTCCAGGTAACATGGATTTTTCGCCAGCAGGTCGACTTCATTACCGATGATCCAGGCCAGCAAAGCCGGATGATCCTTGTATTTGAGCACCTCGGCCTGCGCACGTTCCAACTGATAGGCCACGGCCTGCGGGTCGCTATAGTTGAAACCGCGCCGTTCGCGGCCAATAACGATGCACATCGCAACCATCAGCCCGGCCTCGTAAGCCTGATCCAGCAATTCGTCGCCGCTGATAAGCCCGTTGTCGGTTCTCCAGTTGCGAAAGGCGTTCCCGCCATGCCGGGCCAGGGCCTGCATGCTTCCAAACTCCAGCCCGGCGCCTTTGATTTCGAAAATCTCACCGTCGCGCAAAATATGAAAGCGGCCACCGGATTCCGCCACCCGGACATCACTCGGACCCCGCCTGGCCCGCGGGGTGGATTCGGCCGATGAGATTTCTGTAATCACCGTGTCGTTCAAGGCGTCAAAACCGGCTCAATCGCCCGCTGGCGCCCCACCCTCTTTTTTAACCAGCAGGGTTTCGAGCTCCTCCAGGCTTCTGCCTTTTGTTTCCGGCAAAAGGCGCATCACCAGGAGCAGACCAACGGCAGCGAAAATTCCGTAGATCAGGAAAGTGGTTGAATTACCGAGATTTTCGAGCTCCCAGGGAAAGATCAACTGGACCAGAAAACTGATTCCGGAATTCACCAGACCAACAAAAGAGATGGCGATACCCCGGATGCGGTTGGGGAACAGTTCGGAGAAAAGCACCCACATCACCGGGCCCAGGGACATGGCAAAGCCTGCCACGAACCCCAGAATCCCCAATAGGATGATCTGCGAATTGATGGAAATGGCCGCGCTGACCAGCGCTGACTGATGCGCCTGGAAAGCCTGGGCGCCGACAGCCCCGGTGACGGCCTCCCGAAAAGCGACATCACTGTCGAAGACCTGTCCGGCGAGGGACTGGAGCGCTGCATGGTCAATGCCGGCCGGCAGCGCGGCAATGGCCGGCTGACTCAGCGAATAGGTGGCGGAGCCAAAGCCCCATGACAACAGGAACATACAGGCGGTAATCACCGCCAGCCCCGTCAACAGTAATGGCCTTCTGCCCAGCGCGTCGATCGTCATGATGGCCAGCACCGTGAAGATGAGGTTGACCAGCCCCACCAGGACCGCCTGCATGAATGACGCGTCTGTTCCGATTCCGGATTGTTCAAAAATCATCGGCGCGTAAAAAAACACCGAGTTGATACCCGTGATCTGCTGCAGAACAGCGACGCTGATACCGATCACCATGATCAGGCGCAGCGCCGGGCTGAACAGTTCACGCACGGACCCGCGCGCCGCCGCTGAGTCGATATCGATGGACTCTCGTACCGCGTTGAGATCACGCTCGGCCTGCTGTGCGCCTGAGACGCGCGATAAAACCGCCTGCGCCTCCTCATCACGCTCATGCATCACCAGCCAGCGCGGGCTTTCAGGCACCGTGTAGAGCGCGAAGAAATAAATGATGGCCGGTACGGCCTCTACACCCAACATCCAGCGCCAACCCCATTCGCCCAGATGCAAACTCTGCGCCCACGACGCATCCGAACCACCCAGGCTGAGAATCAGGTAGTTACTGAAATAGGCGGCGGAAATGCCGATCACGATATTGAGCTGGTTGAAAGACACCATTCGACCGCGAAGACCCGCCGGGGAGATTTCCGCAATGTACATGGGCGCGATGATCAGCGCCGCACCCACCCCAAAACCGCCCAGCATGCGGGCGATGACCAGCGTGATGAAATCCGGCGCCAAAGCAGAGGCCACCGCCGAAATCGCAAACAGCACCGCGGCCATGGTGAGCACCGGTCTGCGTCCAAGCCGATCACTCAGAGGCCCGGCCACCATCATTGCAAGGGTCGCGGTCAGTGTCAGAGAAGCCACAGCC
>WTJD01000088.1 GCA_011524975.1 Lysobacterales bacterium | reverse complement strand
GCAAGTGGTGCATGACGGGCTGGACCTGGATGTTTACCGGGATGAGATCCTGGGCCTGGTCGGCGGCTCGGGTACCGGTAAATCCGTTTTAATGCGAAGCATCCTGGGGCTGCAGAAGCCCGCCTCAGGACGCATCGAAGTGCTGGGCCGGCAAATCGGTTTTCAGCGCACCGTGCCGTCCGGGCAGATGGGGGTCCTGTTCCAGTCGGGCGCGCTCCTGTCCGGGCTGACGGTGCAGGAAAACGTGGAGTTGCCGATGGCGCTTCATTCGGACATGACGCTGGAGACGCGTCATGAACTGGCCAGCCTGAAGCTGCTCATGGTGGGCTTGCCTTTGTCGGCCGGAGACAAGTACCCGTCCGAATTGTCGGGCGGCATGAAAAAACGCGCCGCCCTGGCGCGCGCCCTGGCGCTGGAACCGCGCTTGCTGTTCCTCGATGAGCCCACAGCAGGGCTCGACCCCATTGCCGCGACAGAGTTCGATCAATTGATCACCTATCTGCAGCACAGCCTGGATTTGACCATTCTCATGGTCACGCACGACCTCGACAGCTTGTTTGGCGTTTGCGACCGCATTGCGGTGCTGGTGGACGGGGGGATAATTGTTGGTACAGTAGAGGAGATTTGTGAATCCAGTCATCCCTGGATCAAGAGCTATTTCGGCGTGCCGCGCGCTCAAAGGGCGCGGGGAGCCTTAAAGGACCGGAAGCGTGGGGAACCGTAACTTCGTCGTCGGCATTTTCGTGACGTTCGCGCTCGGCGCGATGGTCGTGCTGACCCTGTGGCTTTCTGGCCGCCAGGGCAACGAGGCGACCAGCACTTATTCGATGTTTTTTGAACGCGACGTGAGCGGTCTCATGCTGGGCGGGCCGGTTTTTTATCTGGGCGTGGAAGTGGGTAACGTCACCCGCACCCAGATCATCGCGGGCGACCCCATGTCGGTGCGGGTGGACATCGAGGTGCTGGATTCGACGCCGGTGGATACGGGGACCTGGGCGTCATTGCTCTACCAGGGCATTACAGGCGTGGCGGTGATCAATTTGTCGGGCGACCCCGGCATGAACTTGCCGTTGAAGACGCCCCCCGGTGAGCAGCACCCGGTGATCGAGGTCAGGGATTCAGGCCTGGCGGCTGTGCTGGCCAACGCGCCAGTGATCATGCAGCGTTTGGATGATTTGCTGGAGCGCGCCTCCCTGGTTTTGGGGGGTGAGAACCGGGAGCTGATCACGGAAACTCTGAGCAACCTGGAAGCGGTCACTGACTCTTTGACCGATGAGGCCGAGGGGTTCGCAAGTCTGCCGGCCGAAATCAACACCACCCTGGCGGATATCAGGTCCGGCGTGGCGCTGCTCAGGGAAACGGTATCAGAGATGCGTCCCGGTATGGTCTCATCGGTGGAGCAACTCGCCAGCGCCAGCGAAAACCTGGCCAGGCTCACCGACCGTCTCGAATCGTGGACAGCGGATAATGACCAGGATGTCGAGGTGTTCCTGTCGGGCGGGTTGGGCCAGGTCCCGGATCTGATTGCAGACACGCGCGCTGCGTTGAGAGAGGTAGAAAAGCTGATGCGCAGCCTCCGCGAAGAACCCTCCAGGCTGATCTACCGTCCGGCCGAAGACCCAGCGGAAACGGAGCGTTGATATGAAGGCATTGCATGGGTATCCAGGCATTCGCAGGGCGATGGTGGCCGCGTCTCTCTTTGTTTTTTCAGTGCTCGGTCTGGTTGCCTGCGGCAGCCTGCTGGATACCGAACGACCGGCCGATGTTCGATACTGGCTGGAGCCACTGGCATCGGGCGGTGCCCAGCCGCTGGCGCCTTTTCGGCTGGAACTCGAACTCAGCGTGGTGCCAGGGCTCGATACCGAGCGAGTGCTGATGCTGGATCGCTCAGCCAGGCTGGGGGCCCTGGGCGCGGCCCGCTGGGCCGACAGTCTGTCCGAGGTGCTGGGCTCCGTCATGGCGCGCAGCCTGGCTGTCCAGGGCGCGCGGGTCGCGGCGCCTTATGGTGCAAAAGACCCGGAGACATGCCGCCTTGAACTGGCGTTCAGGGAGTTTTTCGCGACCGGTTCGGGTCAGCCCGACGCAGTCAGGGCGAGTGTGTCTGGGCGCCTGGATTGCCCGTCCGAAGGGTGGCAGCTGGCCGCGCAGGAGACTCGCCAGACCACGCAGAGCGCTGATGCCGTGGTGGCCGCGCTGCAGTCCGCGCTGGACGATGTGACGCGCGATATTTCAGGTCAGATCGCCCGGTCACGACAGCCCTAGGCGGATTTATCATGACGCTGCTTGTTCTCTATGTTCTGATCGCGTTGGGATTTTCCTTTTTATGCTCCATTGCCGAGGCCGTTGTTCTCAGCGTGACCCCCACTTACGTTGCGCTGTTGGAGCGCGAGGGAAAGCCGTCGGCTTCGGTGTTGCGTGCTTTACGCGAGGAAATCCACCGGCCTCTGGCGGCCATCCTGACCTTGAACACCATCGCGCATACCGTGGGCGCTGCCGGGGCCGGGGCGCAGGCAGCGGTGGTCTTCGGCAGTCAGTACCTGGGCCTCGCCTCCGCCGTCCTCACGCTGTTGATACTGATTTTCTCGGAGATTATTCCCAAGACCATGGGCGCGCGACATTGGCGAACACTGGCCCCAGCAACGGCTTATACGCTGCGTTTCCTGGTCTGGTTTCTGTACCCCTTTGTCGTGCTGTCAGAGAAGATTACCGGCGGAGCGGCGGAGAGCAACACGCTCAGCGGTTTCAGCCGCAGTGAGTTTGCAGCCATGGCCGAGGTCAGCGCGGAGGAGGGCCAGTTGGCCCAGCGCGAGGCTGAAATCCTGAAAAACCTGATGGCGCTGCGCCAGATCAAGGTGCACGATGCCATGACGCCGCGAACCGTGATTTTCAGCCTCTCGGCAGAATCCACGGTTGAGGAGTACTTCCACCGGCATGATCACGTCAGATTCAGCCGGATTCCTATCTATGAGGATGACCCTGACGCGGTCATCGGGTTTGTGCTTCGTAGCGACATGCTTCTGGCGCAGGGCCGGGGTAACACGCACAAGCACCTGTCTGACTATCGGCGCGATATGCCGTCGCTGCCCGAGACCATCACGCTGGCCCGGGCCTTCAATCTGCTCACGCACCAGGATTCGCACATCGCACTGGTGGTGGATGAATATGGCGATCTGCAAGGATTGTTGACGCTGGAGGACATCATCGAAACCCTGCTGGGGCTGGAGATCGTGGACGAGGGCGACATGTCGGTCGATATGCAGGACCTGGCGCGACGCAAATGGCGGAAGCGGGCGAAAAAGATGGGTTTGGAGGAGGAGTAGAGCGCCGGTTTTTCGCCCCTCTGGGACCGCGACGGGTTTACCTTTGGTTGTGTTGCTTGAAGGAGTAGAGCAGTTCAATCACTTCGTTCCGGCGCTCCGCGAATTCGCTCATCGGTACCTCCCTGTTGAGGAAATCAGAGTAGGCGTCGCTTGTGGGCGGCGTCTCGCTCAAATCGCGGTAGCCCATACTCCAGTCGCGGAATAGTCGGTCAGTGATTCGACGCTGATCGAGGACGATGTTGCCGATGTTTCGGGGGTCTGCCTGAACAGCCTCGTACACCTCCAACACGTCACGCTCCTCGCCTTCAAGCGCTTGTATGAAACTGCCGCTGGCATAGAGCAGCATCCCGGTCAGATGGCGTTCGCGGTTGTTTTTCCGGGATTGATCCAGCAGTGCTCTTAGTTCAGCTTTCTGCATTTCGCGGGATGCTTTGCTGACATAAACCAGTCGGATCAGCTTGCTGGCGGTTCCTGGGGTGTTCATTTTTTGGCGTTGGTTTTGACCCCGGGCATTTTAACTCAGTAAAAAAATGCCGGGCCGACACCGCCCCGGGGCATTTGGGTAACAGGGCGGACTGTTTTTATTATAGCTATACAAAAGTTGTACATTAGGCAGAATTAGCCTATATTTATCGACAGAATGTTTATACACAAATATCCAATTGTTGAGCTGATCAAATTTGCGCAGGCCTGGAATGGCGGAAGGATTGCTCGGCGGGTGAGGAAGCGAACATGATCAGGTGGCAGAGAACGGGTCCGAAGCGCCACCCGGTGCGGACCAAAATGATTCGCGCCGGCGTCGTGCTGATCGCGGTATCCATACCTTATCTCGCCGCAGGGATTTTGGGTTGGTTGCCGCTTGAAACGGAGGCCATCACCTGGAACAACGTCCGCTTCGTTGCCGGCGCAGCGATCCTTGGCTGTTTGCTTGCGGCAGTGGGTTATGGGAATGAGTAGCGAACGCGCTCATCAATGCAATAAACAGGAGCATTAAGCATGTTCAAAAAATCAGACTTCTTCTTCCTCCTGGCCATCGCCATCTCCTTCTTTGTGTCGGGATATCTATGGTTTGGAGGCCAGCGAATGGAGGGCATCTTTACCGCCATCTGGGTGCCTTCGATCCTGGGATTCGGAATCTATTTCAAACTGATGGTCATGGGGTCCCGGGACGATGGATGACTCGATCATTTTCATGACAGGCGTCAGCGTGTTTGGCCTGATGTTGGTGGGTATCGTGATGACGATTCTGGAGTTTCGCAAAATTGCCGAGCGCGACGCCCGCAAGCGGACGGAGCGAGGCGAGCGCCCCGCTGGAGACTGAGCCCGTTGCGGGCCCGCCAGGATTGTCGACGGCTACTCGTATCGCAACGCGTCGATCGGGTCGAGTTGTGCCGCTTTGGCGGCGGGAACAATGCCGAACACAACGCCGACCGCGGCGCAAAAGCCAAAACTCAGGCCCACGGCCCACAAAGGCACATGCGCCGCCGGAAATCCGGGTAACAGCGTAGCGACCAGCGCTCCCAGCCCATAGCCGATTCCGATGCCAACCAGGCCGCCGATCATACACAAGGTCAACGCCTCGATCAGGAACTGCATCAGGATATCCTGGCGGGTAGCGCCCAGCGCCTTGAGGATGCCGATTTCGCGGGTGCGCTCGGTCACTGACACCAGCATGATATTCATGATGCCAATACCGCCAACGAGGAGAGAAATGCCGACAATGCCTGCGGAAACGGCCGTGATGGTGTTGATCACCGCGTTGAACGACTCCGTCAGTTGCTCGGGTGTCTGAACGCGGAAATCATCCGGCTCGTTGGCCTTGAGGCCATGCTCCTGCCTCAGCACCCGGCGAATGCGTTCTTTGACTTCTTCCTGGCGGCCGATGTCGTCGACCAACAGCTGAATCTGGATGTCCAGGTCGCGCCGATTACCCATGATGCGCTTGGCGGTGCCGTAGGGCAGCAGGACGTAATCGTCCTGGGAGAAGCCCAGCAGTTCACCGCGCCGCTCCATCACGGCGACAATTTTGCACCACTCGTTGCCGAGTCGGAAATATTCGCCAATCGGATCCTCGGGCATTTCCAGGTTTTCTATGATGTCCACGCCGATGGCGCAGACGAGTCGGCGGCGCTCGTCATCTTCCCGGGTGAAAAAACGCCCGTTTTCCGGAAATACGCTGTTGACTTCCAGGTAGCTGGGGCCTATTCCGATGACCTGGGAAAATGAAGTCTGGGAACGGTAACTGATCGCACCGCGGCGGCCGCTTTGTGTGTACAGAATAGGCGTAATATCCGAAATGCCCTCGATCCTGCGTTCGATCACCTGCATGTCACGGTCGGTCAGGCGCGCGAACCGGCCCTGCAACTGCTTCTTGAAGGGTGTATAGGAGCGAATCGTCAGCGAGTTGCCGCCGAGTCCCGCGAACTGCGCGTTGACGGTGTAGGAAAGCCCCTGGACGATGGAGACCACCGCAATCACCGAGGTGACGCCGATGATAATGCCCAGCGAGGTCAACAATGAGCGGAACCCATGAGCACGAATGGACTCCAGTGCCGAGCGGATGCTTTCCATTAGCATGAACATTAGCTTATCAGGCCTTAGGCCATCCTCTGTTGGCGTTCATCGGAGGCAATGCGCCCGTCTTCGAGACGAATCACCCGCTCACAATGCGCGGCGATGTCGGGCTCATGGGTCACCATGATGATGGTCTGGCCCTGATCATGCAGCTCATCGATCAGCGCCATGATTTCAGAGCTGGTCCTGGAATCGAGGTTACCCGTGGGTTCGTCCGCCAGCAGGATGGCTGGATTGCCCACCAGAGCCCGCGAAATCGCCACGCGTTGCCGCTGCCCGCCAGACATCTGGTTGGGCAAGGAGTCCAGCCGGTCACCGAGGCCCACACGGTCGAGCGCTTCGGCCGCCATTTCATTACGCTCGGCACGTTTGATGTGGCGGTAAACCAGGGGTTGCATGACGTTTTTTAGCGCGGAGGCGCGTGGCAGCAGGTTGAAGCTCTGAAACACAAAGCCGATTTCACGGTTACGGGCGGTCGCCAGCTCGGCCTCGTTCATGTCGCCCACGTTCCGGCCATTAAGCTGGTAGTTACCCCGCGTGGCGCGGTCGAGGCAACCAATGATGTTCATCATGGTCGATTTGCCGGAACCCGACGATCCGATAATGGCCACGTACTCGTTTTTCTGGATATCCACGCTGACACCATCGAGGGCGTTCAGGGTGAAATCGCCCATCTCGTAGGTGCGATAGACATCTCGCAGGGAGATGACGGCGCCCGAATTGGCTTCATTGCCGTTCAATCGTCTTCCTCGTCATCCTTATCCGACGGGTCCGCTTCTTTCACCAGGTCACCGTCGGCCAGGTTTCGCAGCTCCCTGTAGGGCCCGATGATGACTTTCTCGCCCTTCTCCAGGCCTTCCAGGATTTGTTGATCGCTGTCGCTGGAAATGCCCGTTTTGACATCGCGTCGAATGGCTTTTCCGTCTGCAAAGACGAACACGTAGGCTTTTTCTTCCTCGGCACCGCGGGCGTTGTCGCTGTCCTCGTCCAGGCCGATTTCATCCTCGTACTGCACCGCCTGGACGGGTACTGAGATGGTCTCATCGGATGTCTCGGTATAGATGTCCGCGCGCACGCTCATGCCCGGGCGAATCCGGATTTCATCCTGGTCGTCCAGCAGAATCTTCACCAGGAAGGTCAGGCTCTGCTGGCCCTGCGCCTGACGTGCCACAGAGGCGATGGACTGCACTGAGCCTGCCAGTGGCGTATCCGGATGGGCTGCCGGGTAGACGTCGGCCCGCTGGCCCTCCGTGACCTGTGCGATATCCGCCTCGTCCACCTGTACCTCGGTCAGCGTCTCTGAGCGGTCGGCGATGACCATCATGGTGGAACCCGGAATATTGGTGGTGCCCGCGATCACGGTTTCGCCCACCTTGACGTCGATCTGAATCACGATACCGTCAATGGGCGAGCGGATCCGGGTTTTGTCGAGCAGCTCCTCGGACTGGTTGAGCGCGGCTTGCGCCTGCGCCAATGACTCCTCGAAAGAGCGCAGGTCCACCCGCGCGAGATCGAGCTGGTTGCCCAGCAGTTCAAAACTGTCCTCGTCCACCAGCTGGGAATCGAACAGGGTTTTTTGCCGCTGGTAGCGCTCCTCCAGGTTATCGATCAGGACTTCCTGGCGCTCGATGGCAATGCGCTGCATGCGCACCTGGGCGCGACGCTGGTCAACCTGCGCCTGGTAGGACTCGGGGTCCAGGGTGATCACCATGTCACCCTTATTGACCGGGTCGGCTTCTTCCACGTGGAGTTCAACCACCTGGCCGATCACTTCCGAGCGCAGTTGCACCTGCTCGCGAAATGCCAGCGTGCCGGAAGCCAGGATGGAACTCTTGATCGGCTTCAGTTCAGCCTGCTGAATCTCGACCTCGGTGGCGTCACGGCCCCCGGTGATCTTCGAAATCAGGGGCAGGCCAACCAGCAGAACCGCCAGGCCCGTGAATATCAGGATTTTTTTCATGGGTAACCCCGGTCAAATCATGGCGGCCCAGATACCGAAGATCAGCACCCACGGCAGGGAAGCGATGATGGCGGATTTGGTCATCGAAGCGCCGGTCCAGCGCGAGTAACCGATGCTCATCAACACCAGCATCCAGAGGTTGGTCAGGTTCAGTGCGCCACCCCACCGTGCCCAGGGGTCACCCGGCTCGGCGTGGATGAACAGGGCGTTCATCGACAGCGGCTGCAGCTGGTCCTGCGGCAGCTGGTTGTTGTCCGCCATGAACATGACGACAAAGGCCGCCAGTACGGCAAAAATGCCCACGAACGCGGTCCAGGCGCTGAAAGAGAACCACTGGGTCCACTTGATATCCGCGCCGGTCGTGAGCTTGTTGGCCAGGTGCAGATAGGTGGACTGAATGCCGTAGATGATGAAGGTCATGGCCGCGATCGCGACAGAGGTGGTGACAATGCTGGTGGTGGGTGTCATGAACGAGCGAATACCCTCGGCCGCCTCGGCGCGGCGCTCGGGTGGCTGCATGCGAATGGTGTCCTCGACCAGGAATTCGAAATCGACCCAGGTAAAGTAATAGCTGAACATCGCCAGCGCAGCCAGGATGCTGATCAGCAACGGCCACCACAGCCAGGCGGTGTGGTTCTTGACGTTGTCCAGTGCTTTGCCTGGCGCGGCAATGATGTCCACCAGCGCGTTGAACGCGGTGTAGGAATTCGTGTTCATTATCTTTTCTCCCAGAATGACGGTCGCCACCTCCCGAAGGGTGGCGGCTGACCCTGAATGACCGTGCGCAAACTATGCCGTATTTCGGCTGTTGGCAACAGGGCCAAAAGTCCTAGCTCGCGGATTCCTTTTCTTTACGTTTTGTGTGGCAGGTTTATTCCCATGAGCCTCGAATCTGTTCTTGGGTTTCGTCTGCCTGCTGGCGCAGGCCAGCCGAGTACCTTTTCCTTATGGTCAGGTTTCGTATGCCCACATCCGTGAGCTATCCGGGTACCTTTTCTTTGGCCGCGCAAAGAAAAGGTACTCTATCATTCCTGCGAAGCAGGAGATCGAAACAGGAGATCGAAGCTTGGGCGAAGCTAAAATCCTCCCGAGGGAACCTTCACCAGAAATTGAAGCTCGAAAGGTAAACTTGAAAGCAGATGTAGCCACAGCCGGTCTGGTAAAGAGAACCAGGCAAGGAGTATCGATATGCTGATCAGGAAGGCGCCGGAAATTCGGGCATCTGAGATTACCGACGAGACCGTCTACCTCAATCGACGGCAGTTTTTGGCCGCAGCCGGTATCACGGCCGCCGGCATCGTGGGTCAGAGCACGGCCCTGGCTGCGATCGCGTCCGACCCCGGGGCCACCGGGCGGGTGCTGCAAAACGTCAGCGAGAGCCCGCTCAGTCTGAATGAAGCGCCCAATTCCTGGTCAGACGTCACCACCTACAACAACTTCTACGAGTTCGGCACCGGCAAATCAGACCCCCATGAAAATGCCCAGGCGTTCCGGTCCCGTCCGTGGCAGGTGGAAGTGACGGGGCATTGCGACAAACCCGGCAACTACGCCTATGAGGACGTGATCAACGAGAACATCCTGGAAGAGCGCGTGTACCGGCTGCGTTGCGTGGAGGCCTGGTCCATGATTGTTCCATGGGTCGGTATACCGTTGTCAGACATCCTGAAAAAATTCGAGCCACAGTCCAAGGCCAAATACGTGCGGTTCAGGACGCTGTATGACCCGGAACAAATGCCGGGTCAACGCCGGCGCATACTGGACTGGCCATACGTGGAAGGCCTGACCATCGAGGAGGCCATGCACCCGCTGACCATGATGGCCGTTGGGGTTTATGGACGCGTATTGCCCAACCAGAACGGCGCGCCCATGCGCCTGGTGGTGCCCTGGAAGTATGGCTTTAAAAGCATCAAGTCGATCAATTACATCGAGTTTACCGACCGGCAGCCAAAAACCAGCTGGGAGCTTTCCGCCCCGCAAGAATATGGTTTTTACGCCAACGTCAACCCGGGCGTGGATCACCCCCGTTGGAGCCAGGCCACCGAGCGGGTGATTGGTGCAGGCCTGTTCGCGCCCCGGCGCGACACGTTGATGTTCAACGGATATACCGAGCAGGTCGGCCACCTCTATTCCGGCCTCGACCTGCGCCGCAACTACTGAGCCAGCGCGTGGTTTTGCAGCCCGGCAGCAAGGCTTTCCTGGGCCTGAGCAAGGCGCTGCTGTGGCCCTTGTGCCTGGCGCCACTGCTCTTCATGCTGTTGGGGGTCTTCCAGGTAGCTGGTTATGGCCTGGGCGCCAACCCCATCGAGGAACTGTTGCACCGCTGCGGTGAATGGGGCCTCAAGTTCCTGCTGATCACCCTGGCCATCACGCCATTGCGGCGGATAACGGGCTGGAGCTGGCTGGTCCGCTACCGGCGGCTGCTGGGTCTTTTCGCCTTTTTCTACGTCATGCTCCACTTCGTGGTGTATATCTGGCTGGACCGGCAGCTGGACCTGGGCAGCATCGTCGAAGACATCGTGAAGCGTCCTTATATCACCATCGGTATGGTGGCGATTGTGATGCTGATTCCGCTGGCGGTGACCTCCACCCGAGGCATGATGCGCCGCCTGGGCCGTCGCTGGCAAAAGCTGCACCGGCTTGTCTACGTGATTGCGATCCTGGGTGTGTGGCATTTCTGGTGGCAGGTAAAAGCCGATTTCCTCGAACCTTCGATCTACGCCGGCATTCTCGCGCTGCTGCTGGGTGTTCGGCTGTGGTACCGAAAGCGCCCGGCAAAACAGCTACGCTAAGTATCCAATTTGGAATACACTCTTCGATGACCCGGCCACGGCGCCGGGTATCAAAGCGTATGGCCTCAAGGAAATTTCACTCATGACCAACCTCGCCTGGCAGGAAAGAAAAACCAAAGCGTTTGCCCGCGGCATGGGCAATATTTTTCCGATCTATGTCGACCGCGCTTCCAATGCTGAAGTCTGGGACGTCGACGGCAAGCGATACATCGATTTCGGCGCGGGTATCGCGGTGCTCAATACCGGGCATTGCCATCCCGAGATCGTTGCCGCGGTGCAGGAGCAGGTGGGGCGTTTCAGCCATACCTGCGTCATGGTCAACCCCTATACCAGCGCGGTGGAACTCGCGGAGCGGATCAACGCAGCGGTTCCGATCCATGATGCGCGCACCATGTTTTGCACCACGGGCGCCGAGGCGGTGGAGAACGCGGTCAAAATTGCGCGTTCGAAGACGGGCCGTCCGGGCGTCATCGCTTTTTCAGGCGGTTTTCATGGGCGCACCAACCTGTGCATGGGGCTGACCGGCAAAGTGGTTCCCTACAAGAAAGGTTTCGGCCCCTTTACGCCGGAAATCTTCCACGCGCCTTTTCCTGCCGAGTACCTGGGCGTCAACCGGGAAGATGCCTTGCACGCGCTGCATGCCCTGTTCAAAGAAGACATCGAGCCTTCACGCGTGGCCGCGATCATTGTCGAGCCCATCCAGGGCGAGGGCGGATTCTACCCGGTGCCCGAAGGCTTTATCGGCCAGTTGCGCGAGGTGTGTGATGAATACGGCATCGTGTTGATCGTGGACGAAATCCAGACGGGCTATGCCCGGACCGGCAAGATGTTTGCCGTGGAATACGACGCTGTGGAGCCGGATATCATCACGCTGGCGAAAGGCATTGCCGGTGGCTATCCCATCGCCGCGGTGAGCGGCAAAGCGGAGATCATGGACGCGCCCGATCCGGGTGGACTGGGCGGCACCTACGCGGCCTCACCACTGGGTTGCGTGGCCGGGCTGAAGGTCCTGGAAATCATCGAGCGGGAGTCCTTGTGCGATCGCGCGCTTGAGATCGGAGAGCGGCTGCAGACGGGCCTGGCCGCGATCGGTGAACGCCACCCCGGCCGTGTCGGTGATATCCGTGGCAAAGGCGCCATGGTGGCGATGGAGTTGGTGCACGAAGGCGACCAAAACCAACCGGACGCGAACCTTACCGCGGACCTGGTACGTCGGGCTGGTGAGGCCGGGCTGTTGCTGATCTCCTGCGGCGTCAGGGGCAACACCATTCGGATCCTCGTGCCATTGACGATTCCGTTCGCGCACCTGGACGAGGGTCTGGACATCCTTGGGCGAATTTTTGATGAAGCGCTTGCCTGAGCCGCCAACCCGGGTAGGTCTGTTCGGATGTTCGCCTTGTCTGCCCGGCTAAATCTCCGCCGCCCGGGCGCGCGTTCAATCGCCCTGGCATTTTTGCTGTTGCTGGCGCCGGGCCAGGCTGTGTCAGATGAGGTGCTCCCCTACGCGGAAGGCGAAACGCCCCGGTTCGATTGGTACTATGCCGCGGCATTCGGCACCGGGCGCTACAGCGCCGGTGAGCGAACGGTCACGGCCCTGCGTGTTCCCCTTGCCTGGGAGTTGAAGAGGGAGGAAGAGGCGAAGGCCCGCGTCCGGCTGCTGGCTCCGGTTACCCTGGGCGCGGTCGATTTTGGCCTCGAAGGCGTGATCGATGACCCGCTGGATTCTGTCTCCATGCTGATGTTCACGCCGGGCGTTGAACTCCAGTGGCCGGTGGGCGATCAATGGCGGGTTCGCTCGTTCGCGTATCTGGGCGGCGGTGTCGAATTCGAAGGCGATGACCGGGCGTGGATCTACGCTGCAGGCGTGAGCGCCAGGCGTGATCTTCCCTGCCAACGGATCCAGTGCCGTCTGGGCCTGGCATTGACCTGGGCGGGGTTCAACTCCAGCCAGAGGTCGCGGGACGACATGTCCAACGTATCCGCCGGACTCGATGTCATATTGCCGGGCGCCACTGAAGGGTTCCACCGCTTGCTGCATCCTGGATTCTTTCTCATCTACCGGAACTACTTCTCCGGCGTCGAGTTCATTTTCGATCCCCGGGGCGTGGGGCAACTCGGTGATGAATGGGAGGTCGGTATGAGCATGAACGCCAACCGGCCGTTTTCCGTGTTCGGTTTGCGGTTCGACCGGCTGGGTGTGAGCTATCGGCGCAGCGGCGAGCTCCGGGGCGTGCATCTGACGGGTCAGTTTCCCTTCTGATCGCCCGCGTTCAAGGGGTGGCGGCGCCGGCCCGAGGGATAGCGCGAACCAGAAACGGGTACCAGGCCGCCTGAGCGATGCCCCGCACAGCCATGAAGACCAGCACCGCTCCCCAGAGGCCGGCCAGACCCCAGGCCTCGGTCATGGGATTGAGAATGGCCAGGTAAATCGCGAAAGCGATACCCATGGTCACCATCATTGCGCCCGCGGCGGTAGCCCCGATGTACACACCGTCAAAATGGTAGCACCAGACTGAAACCACAGGCAGCAAGACGACCAGGGGCATCACAGCGTTGACGGAATGACGGACCCCGGGCAGGTCGGTAAGCAAGGCTGTCAGCGGATCACCACCCCACCAGAACAATCCGGCGTAGCCCAGGCTTGCCAACACGCCCCAAAGGCCCGTCAGCCAAACCCAGCGATTGAATTGTCGCTTCGAACCCTCGCCCCAGGCCTTACCCGCGAGCGCCTCTGCCGCGTGCGCGAAGCCGTCGAGGCCGAGCGCCACCAGCAACATGTATTGATTCAGAACGTGGCTGGCCGCCATATCGGTGGTGCCCAGTTTTCCTGCTTCCCGCATGATGATGGCCAGTGCGGTCATCAGGAAAATTGTCCGGATGAAAATAAATCCGTTGAGCATCATCAGGCGCTGGAAGCGCTGCATCGCCCAAGTGCCGCCCGATTGAATGGCGCGCATGAGCTGAACGGCCCCGAGCAGCCTGACCAGGATCCACAGCGCGACGAGCGCGGCCAGAACCTGAGCGATCAGGGTGCCCAACGCCACGCCGGGCACGCCCATGCCCAGACCGACGACGAACCAGATGTTGAGCGCCGCGTTGGTGATATTGAGCACCAGGTGTATGGCGAGCACGCCTCCTGTCCTGCCCAGGCCGAACAATACGCCCGCGATGGCGAAGGTCAGCAGGGTGAAGGGCGCGGCCCAAATGCGAATCCGGTAATACTCGATCACGAGGCCGATGACGTCCTCCGGAGGCGCCATGGCCCAGAGTGAAACGGTCAGGATGGGCTCCTGCAACAGCAGCAGGCCCAGCCCCATGAACGTGCCCAGCGCGGCCGATCTGATCACCTCAGCGCCCAGCAAAAGGTCATCACCCCTTCCCGATGCCTGCGCGACCAGCCCGGTGGTCGCCATTCTCAGGAAGCCGAATACCCAGAAAAGATAGCTGAAGACGATACTGCCCAGCCCGACGGCGGCCAGGTGCACGGCGCCAGGCAGATGACCCACGGCCCAGGTGTCGACCAGGCCTACCAGGGGGGTGGAGGAATTGGCGAGAATCGCGGGAAACGCGATACCCACCACGGCTCTGTGTGGCTTTTGATCCTGTGCTTTCGGGATGCGGGTCATGCGGGACAGATTAGACCTTGCGAGGTTTTCTCGCGCTATTGTCATGATTTTGTAGCATCAATTCACGCATGATCTTCCATTGGCAGTCAGCGATTGGCCGTGTATGATGCGGTTTCGGCCAGTCAAGGCGTGAATTTGCGATTTTGTCGGTACTGTTGATTCTCATCCGTTCTGCTTATTCCAGTTCTCAGCCCGATCTGCCTTAGCAAGACCGTCCCGTGTGGGGCGGACGTTTTTCATTTTAAGTGAGAGTAAAAATGTCTGAGAAAATTGTCGGGACCGTGAAGTGGTTCAATGACGAAAAGGGTTATGGTTTCATCGCGCGTGAAGGCGAGAGAGATGTATTCGTGCATTTCCGCAATATCGTTGGTGAAGGTCACCGAACCCTCAAGGAAGGCCAGCAGGTCGAGTTCGATATTGGAGAAGGCCAAAAAGGCCCTCAAGCTGAGAACGTTTCGCCGCTGTAACAGCAACGCAAGCGATTCTGAAGACCCGGCCGGGAGCTGTCCCGGCCGGGTTTTTTTATAGGGCCTGCCGCATCCGTTCAGCCCATCTCGGCCAGCAAGTCATTGACGAGGTGCTGTGCGCGGGCGCGGTAACCGCTGCCGAACAGGTTGAGGTGATTGAGTACGTGGTAGAGCTGGTAAAGCTTGCAGCGTGTTGGGTAGCCCGCGTCCAGCGGCAAGGCATGGTGATAGGCATCGTAAAACTCAGCGGGGAACCCGCCGAACAATTCCGTCATGGCCAGGTCCGATTCCCGGTCACCATAGTAGAGGGCCGGATCAAAAATGACAGGCTCCCCGTTTGCCAGGTAGCCGTAATTTCCGCCCCATAAATCTCCGTGCAACAAAGATGCCGGCGGGTTGTATTGGGTAAAGAGGGCGCCGAGGCCCTGCAAAAGCCTTTGTCCGCTGTCATAGAGCATCCCCCCATAGCCATGGTCGCGGGCCAGTTGTAGCTGATAACCCAGCCGCTCGTTTTTCAGGAACCTCACCCAGTTGTCCGACCAGCCATTGCGCTGTGGTGTGGCGCCGATGGTGTTGTCGCGATGCCATCCGTAGCGTTTGTGCGTGCTCTGATGCATCGCAGCCAGGCCTTCGCCCAGGGCGTGAGCATTGGCCTGGCCACCCATGTCGAGGAACTCCAGCACCAGGTAGGCTGTGTTCCCGGAGACGCCGCTTGTGATGGGCAGAGGGCACCGCAAGGTGCCCGTTGCGGCAATATCCTCGAGGCCGGCCGATTCGGCCTCGAACATATCGATGAGCTTTGCCCGGTTCAGCTTGACGAAATAGTCTGAAACGCCGTGCCTGATCCGCATGGCCCGATTGATGTCTCCGCCAGTGACCGCGCGGACGGGATGCGCCTCGGACCGGATGCCGGTGCGCCGCGAGAGCGCCGCGCCGATGTCCGCCCACAATGCCTTCAAATCGGGATGATTTTGCAACATGAGGGTCATCATGCACCTTCAGGCTGGTATTGCCCAATTTGTTGGAGCGGATGGGGCTGCGAAGCCCCAATCCAAACAGCCAAGATGGCATAATGTCGCGGTTCGGGAAAATGCCGAACAACAGGACTACACGTCGATT
>WTJD01000071.1 GCA_011524975.1 Lysobacterales bacterium | reverse complement strand
CGGATGCCTTCCGCGACGCCCTGCGCTCTGACGCCTTCCGTGACGCCATGCGTTCCGATGCCTTCCGTGATGCGATGCGCTCGGATGCTTTCCGCGACGCACTGATGAGCGATGCCATGCTCTCGCCCACCGATTCAGGAGAGCCGGCTTGCCTGGGCTGTGACCAGCCCACCAACAAGGGGCAAGGCAAAGGCAAAAAGAAATAGCACGTCGCCATCCCAAGCATTTCCAAGCATTTGCGCCTGCTCACAGCAGGCGCTTTTTTTTGTCGGACCGCTCAATTAAGAAATGGCCTTCGATGTCCTGGCTGGGCGAGTGCGCATCATCATGCAAGGCTGTGGCTTTGTGCGCCATTGCAGGTGACCCCCATGTGCTGACGGCAACGTAGTATGATCTGGCGAGTCGAACGCCTGGATGGAGAGGGGTCATGAAGAATCAAGCTTGGGTTGCGTGGCTCGTTTGCGTGCTCTTCAGCAGCCACGTTGCGGCAGATTCATTCGAACTGGACATGGTGGAAACCGAGGACCTGCGCCTGATTTACCAGGACCCGTTTCAGACCTACCTGGTGCCCCACGTGGTGCGAAACTTCACAAACTCTGTCGCGTTTCAAAAGGAGATTTTTGGCTGGCAGCCGGATGAGAAGACCCTGGTCATCCTGACCGATCTCAGCGATTACAACAACGCCGGCGCCAGCGCTTCACCGAGCAACGGGGTATCCATATACATTGCGCCGGCAAGCCGCACCCTGGAAACCATGCCCTCCAGCGAGCGCTTTTACATGTTGATGAATCACGAGCTGGTGCACGTGGCCAACATGGACGTGGCCAATCAGCAGGATCTTCGGTGGCGGCGATTCTTCGGCGGTAAACCGCGGCAAACGCCCACCCACCCCGAGTCGATTCTTTACAACTACCTGGCCACGCCGCGACTGGTCACGCCACGCTGGATGATGGAAGGTGCGGCGGTTTTCATGGAGACATGGATGTCGGGGGGCATCGGGCGTGCCCTGGGCGCGTATGACGAGATGGTCTTCAGGGCCATGGTGCGAGACGACGCGGAATTCTATGACAACCTGGGTATCGTCTCAGAGGGCGTCAGCGTGGATTTCCAGACCGGCGCCAATGCGTACCTGTACGGTACCCGATTTATTTCATACATGGCGCTGGAATATTCCCCTGAACAGGTGATCGAGTGGTTGAGCCGGGATGAAGACAGCGAGCGCTACTACTCGAAACAGTTCCGCAGGGTGTTCGGGCTGAAACTGGAGCAGGCCTGGGATGACTGGATCGCCTGGGAAAAGGGCTTCCAGCGGGCCAACCTGGAACGCGTGCGCGAGCACCCGCTGACGCAGACGCAGCCACTTATCGGTCAGCCGCTGGGCTCGATCTCGAGATCGTTCATCGACACCCGCACCCGGACCATGCTGGGCGCCTTTCGCTATCCCGGCGTGGTAGCGCACGTCGGCCGCTTGTCTCTGGATGCCAGCGAGGTGGACCGGATCGTGGATATCAAGGGGCCGATGAAATATCGGGTGACTTCTCCGGCGTGGGATCCGGAGTCGCGAACGTTTTTCTACACCGCCGACAACATTGCCTTTCGGGATTTGATGGCGGTGGACGTGGACACGGGTAAGGGCCGCATGCTGATCCGTGACGCTCGCGTCGGCGACCTGGCCTTCAACCAGGCTGACGGATCACTTTGGGGGCTCCGGCATCTGAACGGATACGTATCGCTCGTGCGCATTCCGCCGCCATATACGGAGTGGAACCTGGTGCATGCGTTCCCGTATGGCACCGTGCCCTACGAGATGGACATTTCGCCGGACGGATCGCTGCTTTCCACCTCGGTGGGGGAGATCAACGGAGACCAGTTCCTGCGAATTTTCCGCATCCAGGATCTGCTTGATGGCCGGGCTGAAGCCATTGATGAGTTCACCTTGGGGCAGTCGGTGCCCGAGGGCTTCGTGTTCTCGCCTGACGGCCGATATCTTTTCGGCAGTTCTTTTTACACGGGCGTGTCCAATATTGTCCGCTACGAACTGGAAACCCGCGATTTACAGTGGGTGAGCAATGCCGAGACGGGGTTTTTCCGGCCGCTGCCGCTGGAGGATGGGCGCCTGATTGTTTTTGAATACACCGGCGATGGTTTTCTGCCGACCTTCATTGACCCCGTGCCGCTTGAAAACGTGAGCGCGATCGAATTCCTGGGTACGCGCATTGCGAAGCGTCACCCCGTGGTGCAGGACTGGAATATCGTTGGCGACCTGCGGGAAATCGATGCCGAGAGCGTGATCACCCACCGCGGCAAGTACCGGCCGGCACGGGAGCTGGAGTATGGTTCGGGCTATCCGGTGATCGAGGGCTATAAGGATTCCGCCGCCATTGGATGGCACATGCGGTTTCATGACCCGGCACAGCTGCACCGCCTGGACATGACGGCCAGCTACTCCTGGGATGACGACTTGCCCTCGGATGAAAAGTTACACGCCCGGATTGATTATCACACGCTGAATTGGACATTTTCGTACTGGCATAACGACGCAGATTTTTACGATCTGTTTGGCCCTACCAAGCGCAGCCGTAAAGGTGATGCCTTTCTCGTCGCCTATGACAAGACGCTGATTTACGATTCACCCAGGATGCTTGATCTGTCGTTGGGGCTTGATTACTACCGCGGTATCGACACGCTTCCGGACAATCAGAACGCGCCGTCGTTTTTCATCGAGAACCTGCTCACGGCCAGCGCGGCCTTGCGTTATTCCGACACCCGCAGTTCCCTGGGCGCGGTCGATCATGAGAAAGGCTGGCGCTGGAATGTTTCGGTGCAGGCGGACCATGCCAACAACGAGACCGTGCCCAAGGTGCGCGCGGGGCTGGATTTCGGTTTCGCCTTGCCCTGGAAGCATTCCTCGATCTGGTTGTACACCGCCGCGGGCGGCTCAAATGGTTCCAGGCTGAACCCGCTGAGTTACAGCTATTTCGGTGGCTTTGGCAACAACTGGGTGGATGACGGCGATGTTAAACGTTACCGTCATTTTTACAGTCTCCCCGGTTGGGAGATCGGCGAGATCTCGGGGCGTACGTACGGCAAAGCGACGTTGGAGTGGAATCTGCCGCCCTTGCTGTTCAGCGGTGTAGGCAGCCCCAGCCTGTTTCTGAAACACATGCGCACCGCCGTGTTTGCCAGCAGCCTCTACACGGATGTGGGCAAAGCCCGTGAGCGGCGCGCGGAAAGTCTCGGTATCCAGGTAGACTTTCGTTTCACCCTGGCGCACCGGCTACCGATGACCTTTTCGGTGGGCTATGCGGCCGGGTATGAAGACGGCAACAAGCGCGATGATGAGTGGATGCTTTCGCTCAAGATTCTGTAATGTGTGGATGTCGTCGTCTCAGTTAACCGAGAGAATTGACGCCCGGAGAGCTGCTTTTTAAGACATGAACGCGGAATTTCTCATACGCGCACCGGTTGGACTGTTGCCCGTGCTGGTGTTCCTCATTGCTCTGCTGTATCTCGACAGCTACAAGCTGGTCAGTTTTCGCACGGTGCTGGTCGTGATCGCGACTGGCGCGCTGGTCACCGTGGCCAGCTATTTCGTCAATGGGTTTCTTTTCACCCGGCTGCCATTCGAATTTGCATCTTTTTCCCGCTACGTGGCGCCGGTGGTGGAGGAGGTGCTGAAGGCCCTGGTCATTGTTTACCTGTTCCGCAGCCACCGCATCGGGTTTCTCGTTGACAGCGCGATCATGGGGTTTGCCGTGGGGGCCGGTTTTGCACTGGCTGAGAACATTCACTACCTGCAGACCGCGGGGCAGGCCAATATGGGGGTGTGGATCGTGCGCGGATTCGGCACCGCCGTGATGCACGGCGGCGTGACCGCGATCTTCGGCATCGTCTCGCAGGTTTTGACAGAGCGGAGTATGAAAATCAATCCGCTGCTGTATCTGCCGGGATTGGCGGCTGCCATCATGCTGCATTCCCTGTTCAACCATTTTCCGGTGCATCCGATGATGCAAACCCTGATCATCATGATTTCTCTTCCGCCGCTGCTGCTGTTCGTTTTTCAGCGCAGCGCCAAGCGCATGCACGATTGGCTTGAAGTGGATTTCGACGAGGACGCTGACTTACTCCAATTGATTCAGTCGGGTGATTTTGTGGACTCAAAAGTGGGGCGGTTTCTACAGGATTTGCGGCAAAAGTTTGAAGGGCCGGTGGTGGTGGACATGTTGTGCTATCTGCGGTTGTACACGGAGCTGGCCCTGCGCGCGAAGGGTGTCTTGATGATGCGGGAGAATGGCCTGGATACGCCGGTGGGTGAGCGCACCCGTGCCAAGTTCGAAGAGCTGTCCTATCTGGAGACCAGTATCGGAAAAACGGGAATTCTGGCCATGAGGCCCTTCCTGCACATGACGCGCAAAGATTTATGGCAGCTCTACGTCATTGGATGATGCACAGCACCCAACCGCCTGTGGGTATCACTAGCCTGTCTTGTCTTCACCGCTTTGTGGTGGTCGATTTCGTTGTTAAGAGGGATCGAATTGAATATACTTTGCGCCCCTCAGTGTGCCGGCATAGCTCAGCTGGTAGAGCGGCGCATTCGTAATGCGTAGGTCGGGTGTTCGAGTCACCCTGCCGGCACCAATAAAATCAATAATTTATAACGACTTATGGCAGCTCAGATAATTCCTAAGGAGCCTTTTAAGTGGAATTACACCAAAAATTCTTCTGGATGGCGGCGCCGTTCATATTCAGCTCGAACTTGGCTTTAGCGCAGTCCCATGCGGGTGTAGC
>WTJD01000285.1 GCA_011524975.1 Lysobacterales bacterium | reverse complement strand
CCCCGGTCGTGTGACCGGGGCGGCGGGATTATAACAAGTGTGGGGTGGCGGGGTAGGCCTTTGCTACGCCGCCTCGGGGGTTTGAATGGGTGCCTGACGCGCCGGCTTGCCCAACTGCAGTACTTCGGATTCGAATTCATCAACGGCAATGATTTCAAGCACCTGTTCGCGAACCTCGCGCAGGGACTCGGCTTCATCGGCCGTGACGATCGACTGATTCACCGCCTGATCCAGCTGCTCGTCCCAGGTGATGGCATCCAGGCGGCCCGCGCGTTGTGCCTTGAGCAGTTTGCGTTCCAGCGGCTCAGCGGCGATCACCTTGGGCAGCGCGGATTCCATCAGGCCGATCGGGTGACCAGAGGCGTCCGAAACGTAGATCCCGTTCGTCAGCCGGTCACGTGTGGCCGAGGGTGAAAGCAAAAGTTGCGTCACCCGGTGGCTCAGGCGATCACCAGGCTCACGCTCCCTGCGGCCGGTCGGGAAGACGACCAGGTTGAGCAGGATGCGCATGTACTTGTTGGGGAAATTGTCCACGGCCCCGCCGAGCGCCGTCTGGATTTTGAAGATGGCGTCATGAAAAGCCCAGGCGAGGATGGGCTGGTCGGAGGCCGGACGGTCCTGTGCCTCAAAGCGCCGCAGCATCGCGGAGCAGATGTACAACTGGCTCAGTACGTCTCCCAGGCGCGCGGACAGCCGTTCCTTCTGCTTGAGCTTTCCGCCCAGGGTCAGCATGGAGACATCCGCGCTGAACGCCAACGCGGCGGAATAGCGGGTCAGCTTGCGATAGTAGCTGGCCAGTCGGCGGTCTTTGGGCACCGGAACCCGGGCAAGATGGCCGCGGGTGAAACCGAGCAGAAAGCTGCGCACCGCGTTGCTGATGCTGTAACCCACGTGGCTGAACAGCAGCTTGTCGAATTCGGTCAGCGCCTCCGCCGGATCCGGCAGGCGCGAGGCCTGCATTTCCTTGAGGACATAAGGGTGACAACGGATCGCGCCCTGGCCGAAAATCATCAGGCAGCGCGTCATGATGTTTGCGCCCTCCACGGTCTTCCAGATAGGCGCGCCTTGCCAGGCGCGGCCCAGGTAGTTGCGGGGCCCAAGAATGATGCCCTTGCCGCCATGAACATCCATCACGTCATTGATGATCTCGGCCGCCATTTCCGTCGCGTGATACTTGGCTATGGCCGAGGGAATGGCGGGTTTCTCGCCGAGGTCTACCGCGGTCGCCGTCATTCGGGACAGGGCCGAGATCTGGTAGGTCTTGCCCGCGATGCGGGACATGGCCTCTTCAATGCCCTGGAAATGCCCGATCGGCAGGTTGAACTGCTTGCGGATGCGGGCGTAGGCGCCGGTTGCGAGCGAGCCCATTTTGGCGCCGCCGGTGGATGAGGACGGCAACGTCACTCCGCGCCCAATCGACAGCAGTTCGACCAGCATCCGCCAGCCCTTACCAATGAATTCCGATCCGCCAATCAGCGCGTCCAGCGGGAGGAAAACGTCTTTGCCGCGGACCGGCCCGTTCTGGAACGGGACGTTCAGCGGCATGTGGCGTGCGCCCACCTCGACACCCTCGGTATCCCGTGGCAGCAGCGCCAGGGAGATTCCCAGTTCTTTTTGCGTTCCGAGCAGGCCGTCGGGATCATAGAGTTTGACGGCGAGCCCGATCACGGTGGCGACGGGCGCCAGCGTGATATAGCGCTTGTCGAAATTCAGCTTCATACCCAGGACTTTCTCGCCCTGGTACTCGCCTTCGCAGATCACGCCATAGTCAGGGATCGAGGTCGCGTCGGACCCCGCGGTGGGTCCGGTCAGACCAAAGCAGGGGATTTCCTGGCCGACCGCCAGCCTTGGCAGAAAATGGTTCTTCTGATCATCGGTGCCGTAGTGAAGGATGAGCTCAGCCGGTCCGAGCGAGTTGGGAACAGCAATGTTGCTGCCGGCAACGGCGCTGACGGAGGATATCTTTTGCAGTACCGCGCGGTGCGCCATCGCTGAGAAGCCCAGGCCGCCATATTCCTTGGGAATGATCATGCCGAAGAACTTGTTGGTCTTGCAGAAGTCCCAGACCTCGGGTGGCATGTCGGCCAGTTCATGGGTGATTTCCCACTGGCGGAGCATCCCGCAGAGTTCTTCCGCCGGCCCATCGATGAACGCCTGCTCTTCAGGCGTCAGTTCGAGATAAGGAATGTCCAGCAGCTTCTTCCAGTCCGGATTGCCGGAAAACAATTCGCCCTCCCATCCGACCGTGCCGGCTTCCATGGCGTCTTTTTCCGTGTCGGACAGCTTGGGCAGCATTTTCCGGTACTGCTCCAGGAACGGGCCGCTGATGTATTTCTGGCGGATCATGGGCACATTGAGGGGGATCAGCACGGCTGCCAGCACCAGCGCCGTGAGCACGAGCGCCACGACCCCGGGGCCGCCGCCGGCCGCGAATCCCAGAAAAACCAGGCCGAGTGCCGCAGACCAAACCAGCAACCTGGCGCCAAGGAACGCGCAGGCGAGCGACACAGCAAGAAGGGTGATCATCATTAAAGCGGTCATGGGCCGAATCCTCCGGTACGTATGCCGATGACGTTTCACTGGCCTGACACGGGCTGCAGGGCATCGAGGATGTCGTGCTTTCAGCCGGTTTCAGGCAACCATACGGTAGAGTATGGTGATCAATCCATTGCAAGTCAAATGCGCTGAGTCCGCTGGTCGAGCCACAGCGGCAGTTGGTCGTTAAATAGTGGCCGACTGGAATACCGGCGCCGGATTGCTCACAATAACCAGACGACCCAAGCAGGTGACCCGCATGATGTCCCAGGCCGTTCCGACGAAGAGAAGCCGTGCTCGGCTGAGTGCCGCTGATTGGGAGCAGCAGGCGCTGCAGATGATTGCCGAACAGGGGGTTCATGCACTCGCGGTAGAGCCGCTGGCGCGGCGCATGGGCATCACCAAAGGCAGCTTTTACTGGCATTTCTCCAATCGCGAGGCGCTGCTGGATCAAGCGCTTGCCGGCTGGGAAAAACATGACGCCCGTAACCTGAATACTTCACTGGGCGCCATCGAGGACCCCAGGGAACGGCTGATCTCATTTTTTCGCCGGGTGGGTCGCGAACGACTGACCCATGAGGTGTTCAGCGCGTTGTGCATGGCCACCGACCATCCGCAAGTCGAGCCGGTGCTGGAGCGGGTTGCCAACCGTCGTATGAAACATATTGCGCGGGCTTTTGAAGAATTGGGCCTGCCCAGTGTCGAGGCAGAGCACCGTGCTCGCCTGACCTACAGCGTCTACCTGGGGTTTTGGCAGCTGCGGCGCCAGCACCAGACACCCAGCCTCAGCAGCCAGGCGTTCGAGGCTTATATCGAGCACGTGATCTCAACGCTGATTCCCGTTGCCTGAATATTTCGCCCTGCACTGATTTGGTGCATTGAAAAACCCCGGCTGAACAGATATTCTCGCCGCCATCCAAGGGCCGTGGGCCCACACTCCAATTCAGACCTTTTTAGCGAGGTAACCGCCGTGACCAGCCTTCCGGAACTCCAGCACTGGGTAGACCGTGTTTCTGACCTGACCCAGCCAGACCGCATCCATTGGTGCACGGGCGAGGAAGAGGAGTTTGACGCATTGGTGGCGGAGATGCTCGATTCCGGTCTGTTCCTGCCCCTTAACAGTGAAACGCACCCGGGCTGCTACCTGCATCGGTCGGACCCGGGAGATGTCGCTCGGGTCGAGCATCTGACCTTTGTGTGTACCTCCGAGCAGGCAGATGCCGGGCCTAACAACAACTGGATGGACCCGAATGAAGCCAAGGAGCAGATGCGGGAATTGTTCTCGAGTTGTATGAAAGGCCGCACCCTGTACGTGATTCCCTATTGCATGGGTCCAATCGATTCGCCGCTCTCTCGCTGCGGCGTAGAGATCACGGACAGCCCCTACGTGGTGGTCAACATGCGGCTGATGACCCGGATGGGCGCGCCCGCCCTGCGCCGGATAGAGCGTGAAGGCACGTTTGTTCGCGGGCTGCACTCCATCGGAGAACTCGACCCTGAGCGCCGCTTCATCATGCATTTTCCCGATGAATTGATGATTCAGTCGTTCGGGTCCGGTTACGGCGGCAACGCGCTGCTTGGGAAGAAATGTCACGCCTTGCGAATTGCCAGCTATCAGGCCCGCACCGAAGGCTGGCTGGCCGAGCACATGTTGATTTTGGGGCTGGAGAGCCCGGAAGGGGAAACGCATTATATTGCCGCCGCTTTTCCTTCCGCCTGCGGCAAGACCAACCTGGCCATGCTGATACCGCCGGAGCAATACCAGGGCTGGAAAGTCTGGACCGTGGGTGACGATATTTGCTGGATGCGCCCGGGTGAGGATGGGCGTCTCTGGGCGATTAACCCGGAGGCCGGGTTTTTCGGGGTGGCGCCCGGTACCAGTGAGACCACGAACCCCAACGCGCTGGCCATGCTCGATCACAACGCCATTTTCACCAATGTCGCGGAGACTGCCGACCATCAGCCGTGGTGGGAAGGCCTGCCGGACGGTGAACCTGCCCTGGACTGGCAGGGACGGCCCTTTGATGAAGCCAACGGGCCGGCGGCTCATCCCAATTCGCGGTTCACCGTTTCCATGCGCCAGTGCCCCAGTTACACCGATGCGGCCGAGGACCCCAGAGGCGTTCCCATATCGGCCATCGTATTTGGCGGCAGGCGGGCAAGCCTGGTGCCGCTGGTGATGGAGAGCGACTCCTGGGCCCACGGAGTCCTGATGGGCGCGGCCATGGCTTCCGAGACCACAGCCGCGGCCACGCACGCTGTCGGCGTCGTCAGGCGCGACCCCATGGCGATGAAGCCTTTCTGCGGCTACAACTTTGCCGATTACTTTGGCCACTGGCTCGACATGGGTGAAGAGGTGACGCGCCCACCCGGCATCTATAACGTGAACTGGTTCCGCAAAGATGAGGATGGGAAATTCCTGTGGCCCGGCTTCGGCGAGAATCTGCGCGTGCTCGAATGGATCATCGGGCGTTGCAAGGGCCACGCCGACGCGCTCGAAACGCCTGTTGGAAAAGTTCCCACGGCTGGCGCTATCGATACCTCGGGCCTTGAACTCGATGCGGGTGTGATGGACACCTTGCTGGAAATCGAACCGGCGGCCTGGGTGCCTGAAATGGCCGAGGTGCGCGAATACCTGGAGAGTTATGGTGACCGCCTGCCCGAGGCGCTGGCCAGTGAGATGGAGCGCGTCGCTTCCCAACTGCCGGCCGCCTGATCCTTACACGCTGTTTCCGTTTGAACCGCGCCTCGGCCAGATTCTGCCGGGGCGCCTTCTTTATCGCATACTTTAAGTCGGGCGGCTGGCGCGTTTATGGCCGCGTTTAAACCTGACAGCCATTTTGCCCGTCAAAGATCACATGAGAGGGATGCAGGCTTTGCAGATCGAGAATACGGAGCGCACCGATGCCGCCAGCCAGGAGGCTGTATGGGTCAGCGAGGCCCAGGCGGGCAATCGCCAGGCGTTTGAGCGCCTGTATCGGGCGCACTGCGACCGCATCCATGCCCTGTGCTGGCGACTGTGCGGTGGCGATTCGGCGCTGGCTGAGGACCTGGTGCAGGAAGCCTTTATCCGGGCCTGGAACAAACTCGACCTGTTTCGCGGCGAGAGTAGTTTTGGCACCTGGATGCATCGGCTGGCGGCCAACGTGGCCTTGAGCGACCGGCGGATTCGATTGCGCAGGGTTGGCCGGGAACAGCCGCTGGATGAGGCGGCCGAGAGGACGGCAGCGGGTGCCAGGGATGTGACCCAGGGATTGCGCAGCGATCTGGAGCAGGCCATATCCGCACTGCCCGAGCGGGCGCGAACCGTGCTGGTACTGTTCGATGTGGAAGGATACAAGCACGAGGAAATTGCAGAATTGACCGGCATGGCAGCCGGGTCATCGAAAGCCCAGTTGCACCGGGCGAGAAAGTTGGTGCGGGAGGCATTGGAAAAATGACGACAGAACACAGAGACGAGGCAGAAGTGGCGAGGGCGATCGGTGAATTGCCCCGTTCGCTGCCACCCAAACGAGATCTTTGGCCCGGTATTGAACGTGAGCTGTCAGCGCGTTCGGGGTCGACTTCCGTCCATGGCGGCGGGATGGGGTGGCGCAGCCCAGCGATCGCCGCGGCCGTGGCGGTTGCCTTTGCCGCTGGCGTTTTATTGGGCCGTCAGGTCGATACCGAAGCGCCTGGCCAGCAACGCGATCTGACATCGGCCAATCGAGCGCTGCTGGCGGCCACGCATGCCACTGAGCAGGAGTATCGCGCGGCATTCAAGCAGTTCATATCGGTCGGCGCCACGCCGGCGATGCTCGGCCAGCAGGCCGTGCAGAACATCGAGGGTAGCTGGTTCGAGCTGCAGCAGGCTGAGACGGCGCTGCTCACGGCACTGGAGGAGCACCCTAAAAACAGTTATCTCAATCAGAAGCTGCTGGACTTGCGGGCCCAACAACTCGAATTCATGAAGCAATTAGCGATGCTGGACCAGTTCAGCCGGAGGAAGACATGAAACCTGCCATTTACATGACCGTATTGGGCGCTTTCGCGCTCGTGGGAAGCACCGCCTGGGCGGAAGAACTGGATGTGACTCGCAGTGTGGCGCCGGATGGCAGCGTTGAAGTCTCCAACGTCGCAGGCCGTATCGTCATCGCCGTGTGGGACAGGCAAGAGGTGCGCGTGCGCGGATCGCTGGGTAACGAGCAGGAGTTGGAGGTGCAGGAATCTTCCAGCGGGATTCGCTTCGAGGTGGTCAATATCAATAATGACGACGATTACGATGAGGCCAGCCTGGAATTGAGTGTGCCCGCTTCCGCCAGCCTGGTGGCCGAAGGGATCAGCGCCGACATTGAAATTGCCGGCAGTCGTGGCGAGAGCGTTGTCGCCGAGTCCGTCAGTGGTGACGTGCGGGTAGAAGTGGAAGTGGACAGAGTCGAGTTATCTTCGGTCAGTGGTGACATCGAGTTTGGTGGCGTTGCGGGACGTGGTGATTTCGAATCCGTCTCAGGTGATATCAAGGTGGATGGCGTTTCAGGTGAAGTCAGCATCAGTTCGGTATCAGGAGATGTCGTGCTGGACGCCGGCCTGCTCGAACGGGCTCAGTTCGAGACGGTCTCCGGGACACTCGAACTGTCGCTCGAAGTGGCGGCGGGCGGTCGCCTGACGGCGGAGTCCATGAGTGGTGATGTCATGTTGACGTTGCCCGAGGGCCAGGAGGGCGAATTCCAGGTCCAGACGTTCAGCGGTGACATTCGCAGCGTGTTCGGCTCGGTCAAGGATGAATCGTTCGGCCCCGGAAGCCGGTTGAAGCATGTCCAGGGTTCCAGTGGCGCTCATTTTCGCATCGAGAACTTCAGTGGCGATGTGCGCATAGGCCATTAGTCACAGAGGGGTTAAAACAGCACATAGGCCATTGGTCACGAGTTAATCTGACATGCATTTTGGCCCTTGACACGGGCGAATCATCCGGAGCGCTTCCGGGGGGTTCGCCCGATTTTTTTGCTTAACGAATCTTCTTATTTGACGCTTTTTTAATGCTTTTATTTCCGAAAATCTCGTTAATTCAGTGGGTTGGCTAAAGTTGGACGCTCGTCAGCCCGGCATGGCATTTAACGTTTTTTTTCGTTTTGGTGTTTTATTTACAGGGCAATGTTGCTAGTATCGCTGCCTTAAATGACGGTAAAACCGCTCGTTTGATGGGATATTGCCCATTCGCGTTTCGATAACACGGACGATTTCTGGCGCTATAAAAGGATCGCCAACCTCGAAGCTACGGCAGTAAAACTGTGGAAACTTGCACTGTTCTTTTGGTGATGTGTGGAGAACCAAGATTATGAATTTCAATCGTAAGAAGCTCTATTCTGTGATTCAGGGCTCTCTGTCCCTCGGCCTGGCCGCTGGCCTGGTCTCGACGGGTTGGGCCCAGGAAGAGGCAGAAGAGGATTCAGCGGAACTGGATAAAATCCTAGTAACAGGTTCGCGAATCAAGCGTGTTGATGTGGAGACCGCCAACCCGGTAACCATCATCAGCCGCGAAGACATCGACATGTCGGGTGATGCGAGCGTGGCGGAAGTGCTGCGTAACATGTCGACCAACACCTTCGGCTCCTGGCGGGGTGTGTCCGGTTACGGCTCCGGTGCCCCCGGCGCGGTAGAAATCGACCTTCGCGGCGTTGGCGCCACACTCGTTCTGATTGACGGCCGGCGCATGCCGGGTGCCGGTTACGACGGCGGTGCCACCCAGAACCTGAACAATATTCCCCTGGCCATTGTTGAGAGAATCGAAGTGCTGCGTGGCGGTGCTTCCGCTATTTACGGTTCTGACGCCATCGGTGGCGTGGTCAACGTCATCACGTTGAAAGAACTCGACGGCGCTTCCGTTTCTTACCGCTACGACAAGCGCGGTATCGATGACGGTGAGAACAACCAGTGGGAATTCTCAGCCGGCGTTACGGGCGAGAGAGGCAACATGCTGGTCACGTTCCAGCACACCGAATATGACGAACTGGAAGACAACGCGGTTTCCGGCTTCTTCAACGGTGTGTCCTGGTGGGGTCCGGTCACCAACTACGATATCTACACGACGGACGGATATTTCGATACCCGCTGGCCGACAGACATCTGTGAGCAGATCCCCAACACGATCGATCAGGGCTTCCGTTGCGGTTACGCCTATTCCAACGTGACCTGGCTGTACCCGCGCCAGCAGCGCGATTCGATCATGAGCAAGCTGAACTACGAGTTGACGCCGAACATCACGTTCAACGCACGCTTGAGCTTCATCGGCAACGAGACCCAGTCGCGCTTCGCGCCGACGCCGGTTTCGACCAACACGATCTTCATGGATGCTGATAACCCCAATGCCCCCGCTGGCCTGCCTGCGAACGCGTTGTTCCTGACGCTGTACCATCGCACGGCGCTGTTGGGCACACGTGATGCGTTCTTTACCGATAACACCTTCGACACCGTGTTTGGGCTTGAAGGTTACATGGATGCGTTCAACGGTCTGGATTGGGAAGTCAACTACCAGTACACGATCAAGGACGAGGACGTCCACAATACCAACCTGGTGAACGACACCCTGTTCCAGGCGGGTATCGATGACGGTTCATTCGATATCTTCAATACGGCTGGCCGCAGCGCGGCAGACTGGTCTGAGCATGCCTTCCAGTTCTATAAGACGGTTGCCCACACGGGTATCTACGAAGTGCGCAACGAGCGTCACATCGTCGACGGCAACATCGGTGGTGAACTGCTCTATACCGATGCGTTCTCGCTGTCTGCCGTTGTGGGTGGCGAATTCGAAAGCACCGACTTCACCCAGGTCTCCGATCCGGCTTCGGCTTCGGGCATCATCTCGGGTGGTTCCGGCGGTGATGACGTGTTCGCAGATCGCGAACGCACTTCGCTGTACGCGGAGGTTGGATTCGACCTGCCGGGCATCGGCATCGAGCTGACCGGCGCTGTTCGCTACGACGAGTACGACCAGAACGGTATCACCACGGTTGGCATCGTTAACCAGTCTGATAACAAGACGTTTTCCGACACCACCTGGCAGTTCACGGCAGCCTGGCGTCCGACCGATAACCTGCTGCTTCGCGGCGCGGTCGGTACTGCATTCCGTGCGCCGGCCATGAACGAGCTGTTCGCGAGCCGTTCCTTCGGCTTCCCGTCGGCATACGACTACTACTACTGCGACACCCTGGGCAACCCGGATGGCGACCTCGCTTACTGCAACTTCGCCAACCAGCCCCAGATCCTGACCTTCTCGGGTGGTAACCCGACGCTGGATCCGGAGAATGCTGACACCATGACCTTCGGTGGTGTGTGGCAGATCACCGACGATCTGTCGATGGAAGTCCAGTACTACGACATCGAATACACCGATCGTATCGAGTCGTTGTCGCTGAACGACATTCTGCTGCTCAACAACGCTGCGGGCGGCAACACGCCAGCCGTTACGCGTCAGGCGAACGGCAAGATCGAGTCGATTCAGGCGGGTCTCCAGAACTCAGCTGAGTTGAACACCAGCGGTGTGGATATCATGGCCCGTTACGGCCTCGGTACCGATCGTGCGGGCAACTTCACGTTCGACTTCCAGTGGACCCATGTGCTTGACTACGAGCGCGTCACCACCGATGCCCTGACGGGCGACCCGATCTCGACCGACTTGCTCGGCGATTGGGGCTTCCCGAAAGACCGCGCTACCTTCCAGTTGGGCTGGTCTCTGGGTGACTTCTTCGGTGCATGGCGCATTAACTACATCGCTGGCCAGAAACGCCCGGGTTCCTCCGGTGTTGATCTGGACGCCGTGATGTACAACAACGCCCAGCTCGGGTTCTACCTGCCCTGGGACGGCGAGATCACCGTGGGTGTGAATAACATCTTCGAAGAGGAAATCCAGTTCTACTCGGGTCAGCAGGCCTGGCGTGGGTTTGACTACTTCCTCTACAACCCGGATGGTCGTAGCTGGTGGGTCAAGTACGAGCAGAACTTCTAAAATCTGCTCACACCCTAAGGAAAACGGCGGACGCAAGTCCGCCGTTTTTTTTGTACCCTGTTAGCCATTATGAACGCAGTGAACCCAGACCAATTATTGCAGCAAGCGGCCGGAATGCTTCGCGGCCAGCAGTTCGACCGGGCGGTGGCCTTGCTGGGCAACCTGATCCGTACCTGGCCCAAAAACGAGCAGGCTCATCTGCTTTTGGGCATCGCGCACTACTATCGGGGCGATGCCCAGGCCAGTTGCCTGTCTTTTGAGCGCACGCTCTCCATTAACCCTGGCAACGCGGACGCGTGGCACAACCTGGGCAACGCGCTGGTGCGACAAGGCCGGGATTCCGAGGCGGCCAATGCGTTTCACAAGGCCCTGGAAATCACGCCCAAACGCGATGACGCCGCGTACAACCTCGCGTTGTGCCTGCGACGCCTGGGAGAGCTCAATTCGGCTCGAGCCGAGCTGGAAAAGTTATTGGCGAGAAAACCACGTCACCCGGCGGCCTGGTCGGCACTGGGCCTGGTGCAGCAGGACCAGGAAGATTTCGAGGCCGCCATGGCCAGTTACGACAAGTGTCTTGAACTGGAGCCCAATTCACTGATCGCGTTACAGAACAAGTCGGTTATTCTCAGGCAGCGTAAAGCGTATGCAGAGGCGGTGCACTATTCTGAGCAGGCGGTCGCCATCAACCCTGACCTGGCGAATGTTCATCAGAACCTGGGGAGCGCCTATGCGGCCCTGGGCCAGGCGGACAAAGCCATCGATGCATTCCAGCGGGCGGTTGACCTCGAGCCGCTGAACGCGACCCACCATCATTGGTTGAATCTCCTGATGTGGTCCGAGGGACGGGAGGGATTTCTGGATTCCTATCGCCAGACATTGGAGCAGAACCCGGATGCCCATGAACTTCGGGGTGAACTGATCTACAAATTGAACCTGGCCGAGCGTGTCGAACCGGCACTCGAGCAGGCGGAGATCCTGGTGCAGCGAGATCCGTCCAACCCCTACAGCCATAAACTGATGGGCAGCATTTTACGCAGGTCGCGCAGGTTCGAGGAGGCATTGGCGGCGCATCGGACCGCCTTGAATCTGGACCCGCAAATTGATGTCAATCGCGAGGAATTGGCAACCAGTCTGCTGGCCATGGGTGAAGCCCGGGATGCCATCCAGCAGCTGGATCAGCTGATCGCCAGGCATCCGCTGCACCAGGGTTACCTGGCGCTGAAGACCACTGCATGGCGGATTCTGGGCGATGAGCGATACCACGAGCTTTGCGATTACGACCGCCTGGTGCTGCGTGCCCTGGTCGATACCCCGGCGGGCTACAGCTCGTTATCGGAATTCAATCATGCGCTGAAAGAGCAATTGCTCAAACTGCATATCAGCAAGGAACATCCACTGGACCAGTCGCTGGTCAACGGCACGCAGACCATTGATGACCTCTTTGCCGATGCGCACGGCGCCGTTGCGGATCTGCAGAAGTGCTTTGACGACCAGATGCACCGGTTCCTGGCCGGATTGGACCATGACGACTCACATCCAACCCTGGCGCGCCACTTTGGCTCTTTCCGTTGCAGCGGGGCATGGTCCGTGCTGCTTCGACCGTCTGGGTATCACCGAAACCATTACCACAGCGCGGGTTGGTACAGCGGCCCCTACTACGTGGATCTTCCCCAAGCGGTGGAAGACAAGGAGAACAAGCAGGGCTGGATCAAGTTTGGCGAGCCCAGTTTTGAAATGGCTGAGCCGCTGGGGCCTGATCTGCTGGTCAAACCAGAGCCAGGGTTGATGGTTCGTTTTCCTTCTTACATGTGGCACGGTACCGTGCCGTTTACCACGGATGAAACGCGCCTGGTGGTTTCAGTCGACCTCGATCCGGGAAGAGCGGAGGTGGCAGAGGCAGCGCCGGTTTCCGCGCCTTCAGCCGGCGGACCTTCGGATCCGGGAATCGCGGCCTTTTAGCCGGCTCCCAGGACGGCCAGTTCCTGTTCGGTCAGGTAGGGGCGGTAATGCTCACCGCGCCCCACCGAGCGGCTGTGGAAGCCCTCTCTGACCTGGGCCAGGCTGGCGGTGCGGACAAAATGGCCCCGGGCCGCGAAGTCCAGACAAGCAGGATCCCATTCCAGTTCCAGGAACTCCATCAGCGCCCGAGACGTTGGCTCGGGCGATACCACCATGACTTCGTAGTCGACCGCATGAATGCAGTCACCGAAACACGCCTGCCAGTGGGTCATCAATTTTTGGCAGGCACGGTCGTAGGCGGCGAAGCCCGCCATCGTGGTTGCCCACTGGGACAGGTCATTGAGTTGCTGCATGTAGACTGAAATTGCATTGTCCAGCCATTGTCGACGGGTGTGGATGAACCGGGCCCGTGGGAACAGCTTTCGAATCAGCCCCATGAACAACAGATTCTCAGGGCGCTTGTCGATACACCTGAGCCCGTCTGCGCCCATGGATTCGGCCAGCGTCTGGTAAGCCCCGGCGAGGGTCTGCAGTTCAGAGACATCCTCGCTGCCATGCCAGCCTTCAAACCGTTGATGATTCTCAAACCACCTCCGCAGGAAGAAATCCAACTCGCCCAGCGAGCAGGTCGAATGGTGCGCGGACAGAATCTGTTCAACCAGGGTGGATCCGGAGCGAAAGTGGCCCACGATAAAAATGGGCGCAAAATCGGACGCGCAAATGGCGGCATCGAGCCACTCGAGGCTCACGCCCTTGATCAACGCATCGGTGCGCGATTCGAAGGCCTCCGGATCAAACGCCCCGATTCTGCGCGCTTGCAGATCATTGGCGACCCGCGCCTTGCTCATGGCGGCGGCAAAATCACCCAGGTCGTCTTGCGCCTTGGCCAGGGCAAAGTGCAGCCCTTCCCGGTCCATCGGGGTGGACAGCATGCTTCGGCTCCGTCTTTCTGCCTTGCGGAGCAGGCCCGTGTCCTCAGCGGTCATGCGACGGCCGTAGATCAGGCGGACCAGGGCCTCTGTGAATGTGGGGTCACGCTCCAGCACCTGCTGGAAACCGCGCTCGGCCGCCTCCTTGTTCCCGCGCGCCTGCTCCAGGCTGGCCAGGTTGAACAAGGCAAGAAGATGACCGGGCTCTTTGTCCAAAACAGCCAGGAGCAGTTCGATGGCGGTTTCCTCATCCCTCAGGTCCGCATGCGCCAGGGCCAACTGCAGCCATACCTCCGTTGCGGGTTCAAATCCGGCTTGCCGGGCCTGCTCGAGTGGTTTCAGGGCCTGCTGAGCCTGACCGGTCTCTCGCAGCAGCCGACCGTATTGAAACTGGCTCGCCGGATCGCCTGTCTCAGCGGAACGTTCCGAAAGGGACAGGGCCGACTCCATGTCTCCGGCTTTCAGCAGCGCCTCAATACAGGCGGCGCGAATCTGTGGGTCATTCGCATGTATCTCACTCAGCTGAGCGGCGTGCTTGCGCACATCTGCCCATCGGCCCTGTGTCATCAGGCGCTGCAGCTGCTGAATTTTTTCTTCGGAAGACACTCGGTAGGCTCGGCGGCTTGATCTGTGGGCATTATAGGCTGACTCATGGGGGCGCCGACTAGGCGCTCCTTCGGTTCAGCAGCATTGAGATCTCCTCGCGGGCCGATACCAGGATGGAGTCTCTGTCGAGCGAATCCATGATGCGCCGGACAGTTTCTCGCGGGCCGCCATCGTCCCAGGCCTTGCCGCGGGCAAACCAGGACTCGGCAATGGAGCCGGTCAGGTAGGTGGCGTACCAGGCCAGCGCCCCCTGCGCGGACACCGTCAGGGCGGTGGAGAGTCCGGCGCTCACGGTCTTCAGTGCCGTGGAAACCAGGTTGATGCCCCAATAGGCCCCCATCAGGGCAGCCAACTGTGTGGCAATGGTCAGGAGCAGCCTGGAAGCTTCGCGCCGGCTGATCTTGAAGCCATAAACCTCGCCAAGGTGCAGTACCAGGGCGATATCGATGCTGGCGGCGGCAAGCAGGTCGGCAACGGGTATCGGGTTGGCCGCGACCGCGACACCTTTCGTCAGGCAGTAATTGCGAATGATTCGTTCAGCGACGTCGCGGCGGGCTTCAACGATGCGCTGTGCGACCGTGCCATCGAGCTCTGCCGCAAACAGGGCCGCGTTCAGGGCGGCCAGGGTCTTGCCTTCTCGCTCAAGAATCGACCAAAGCAAAGCTCGCAGCGCACTGACATCGGCTGGCCTGGCTCTGCTCTCTTCCACCTCATGTCCCGATGGCTCGATCCTTACCAGGGTCTGGGGGCGTGGGTCGGCCGCGGCAGAGATAACGTGTTGGGCGGGGAGCAGGTCCGCGCATCGCTCCCTGAGCCGCTCCAGCAGCAGCTGCAATTCATTTTGGGTATAACGGTCAGCCTTGTTGAGGACCAGCAACAGGGGCCGGCCCCGGCGGGCAAGGGTTTCCAGCGCATTGAATTCAACCCGGGTCAGGTCGCCTTCGCAAACCATCAGTAGAATATCGGCACGCCGGGCGACCCGCTCGGCCAACTGCGCGCGCGTCTCACCATCGAGTTCATCGATGCCGGGTGTGTCAATGAGCTCGACTCGCCCGTGCTCCACCGCCTGCCAATGGGCCTGGTGGGCGGAGGACGTTTCTCCATGCAACGGGCTGGCGGAAAACAGGCTTTCGCCGATCAGCGCGTTGAGCAGCGAGGACTTTCCGGTGCCGACCCGCCCGAAAACGGCAACATGAATTTCCTCCCGCCTCAGTTTTTCCGCCAGCCGTTCGATTTCATCGAATTCGGCCTGCAGCTCCGCCCGCACAGATGCGGGTATCTGAGTGTCCTCCAGCAGGTCGCGGAGGTTGCGGTTGGCTTCCAGCAGGTGCTGTTCAGGAAGGTGGGGCGTCTTTGTCGCGGGAGAGCGCCAGCCGCGCAAAGCGTTCCGCACCTGATTCCAGATTTTCACTCAACAGTTCCTCGAATGCGGCCGCCGCCGGGTAAGGCCGCAGCTCACCACGACTGGCGAGCGTCTGGGCGGCGGCCCGTCCCAGGCTATCGAAAATCATGCCATAGGCAACGGCGTGCAGCATCCCCCCGGTCAGCGTTCCGATGCCGGGAAAAGCCTTGAGCGCGTTGCCGGCAATAGCCAGGGTCAGCGCGCTCATCTTGCGAACCTTCCCGCCGGCAAGCTTAAGAAATGACTCGATTTGCACTTCTTTGACCGAAACCTCGTACAGCGCGCACAGCTCCTGGATCAGGCGCGTGGCCAATACGCCCTGAATCACCAGGTCTGAGCCGGGCGCCACGGCAGCCAGAGCGCCGACCACGGCGCGCCGGGAATATTTGCCCACGAGCTCATCGGCCTGCTGTTCGCGGTGCCGGTCGCGTGCCGCGGCCAGTTTCTCCGAGGCCAGCTGGAGGACCGCCGTGTCGCGCAGCGACTCCATCAGGGTTCGATCTTTGTCCAGGTGACGCTGAACAGCGTGTTTCAACGCACTGATGTCCACCGGGCGGGCGCGTGATTCACGCTGCTCCGAGC
>WTJD01000077.1 GCA_011524975.1 Lysobacterales bacterium | reverse complement strand
TGCTTCAGGCTGCGGCTGCACAGGCGATTTCCAGCACGCCGCCGTGTACGTCGTCTTTGGGTGGCTAAAAGCCCATGCTCGCACTGGCGGACGACACGCCTGCTCAACGCGAAACGCCCCGACAGCACACCATCGAAAGGCTTTCCCTTGCCGGCCCGGCAGGCGGCCCAAGGCTTTTATCCCATGAAGTGGGATTCATCCCACTTTTTATTAAAATAAAGGCTATGGTAGTAATCCCAAATACAGAATGGTAAGAGTGGCGGCATGGAAAACGGGACACCAGCAAGCCAGGCAGCGCACGTCGACAGCAGTCTGCTCGAGGCCATCACGGCGTTCTGCCAGCGGGAAAAAATTGCCGAATCGACATTCGGCAGGCTGGCGGTGAATGACGGCAAATTCGTATCGCGATTGCGTGACGGCTCGCGCGTCACCCCGGAGACCTGGGAAAAAGTGACGGGCTACATCTCGACCCGGGGCGGCAAAGTCCCGGCCGAAATCGACCCGAGCGCCCTGCATGTGATGTCACGCGACCACCTGAATCTCCAGTCACGCCAGGCCGCCACCGAGGCGGAGGGCGAGCATAAGGCGTCGGGCGAGCGCGACTTTCGCTTCTTCGACAATCGCCAGAAATATCTCCTGTTCATCAACACCTGCAGCGAAAAAGAAAAGGTCGCTGAACGCGTCGGACGCGAATTGAGGCACATCACGCCAACGCCGCCCGCGCTTCGTGTCTTCGACGCCGGCATCGGCGACGGTACGGTGCTTTCACGGGTTTTTCGGGAGATGCATTGTCGATTTCCAACGTTGCCGTTTTATATCTCCGGCAAGGAAGTCAGCCTGGAGGATGTGCGGCTGACCCTGGCAAAAATGGCGGATCGGCTTTTCGAGCATCCCTCTACCGTGCTGGTGTTCACCAATATGTACTACGCAGAGGCGCCCTGGCTTTCGCCCCGCAATGAGAACATGGCGAACAAAGTCGAGTGGAAAGAGGTAGCGCTCAAAGGCAACACGGCTTTTCAGTTCGATGAGCAGATCAAGTCGCTCGATGATTTCCTGGTCAGCCACTGGCAGGCCAAGCACAGCCCCAAGACCGGCAACCCCATCTATGAAAAACCCGCGGTGCTGGTGATATACCGGGAGGACTACCGCTTTCTGCTCGACGACGTCATCCCCCGCAAGGGCCCGCAGCGCGCCGACTTCGATCTCGTGATCGCGTCTCAGCCCTACCGCTCACGCATGAGCGCCGATTTCAAGGTGGAAAAAGTGGTCGCACCCCTGACCCGCGCGCTGGGCAAAGGCGGCCGCCTGCTGGGCATCCATTCTTACGGCAATGATCCGGGCCTGGAAATCGTGCGTCGCGTCTGGCCGGGGGAAGACCCATTCCCGACGGGACGCCATGACATCCTGAACGCTTTGCGAAATGAACTGGCGGATGAATCCGGACGCTATTCCTACAGCGCAAACTCGGACGACCGCGCGGTGTTCAGCTATGAAATGCACGCCCTGCCGACCGAAATTGCCTCCAGCATTGGCACCTCTACCCTGTTCGCTGCCTGGAACGCGGCTGTCTATGTCGCGCAGATCGAGGACGACAGGCTGAATGAGGTCATGACCGGCCGGACCTACCTGGAGGCAACCCAATCGGTGCTGAAGGAGTATGGTGGGCTGTGGTTCAACGATGAGACCTACGTCGTGGTTCGCAAAGACAGCTGAGCGGATTTCAGTCCGTTTCAGTGGCCCCCCTTCCCCATCGATGGCCGTGAGGGCGGCGGCCGCGGCGCGCGCCGTTTTTGCCCCGCAGGATCAGACCCCCGGCCGCGATCCATCATCGCGCGAACAAAGCCGTCATGGTGTCTATCTGGGCCTGCGCCACCGCTTCGACCTCACCCGGCTGCATCACCGACGGTAATTCGAATCCGGTCTCGTGGCGCAAGATCTCGCGCGCCGCATCGGTAAACTGTACCGCACCGTCCCCGGAGATGGACTCCACACCATCCAGTGCCTGGCATTGCTCCATCGCCGCGACGGCCTCTTGCAGTGCCCAATGGTCCGGCAGCGCCACCTCGACGCGACCATTCTGAATCCTCAGCGGATAACCCCCTGGCAGCCCGTTGGGCGCCGGCGCGTGCAAGCGATGTTCGTGTTCACCCTCATCCAGCAATGCCTGGGCCACCCGCGTCGCCAGGATGCCCGTGGTAGAGGAAAAGGCCGCGCCGGCCTCGTAGTGGTTTTTGACGCCGCGGTTCATCAATTCACGCAAACCACCAAACGAGCCGCTGACATCCTCGCCATCAACCATCACCTGGGCCATGAACGGCGCGTGTTGACTGTAACCAGGCTCACGCGGAGCCACCCAGTGCACATGGTGGGAAACCAGGTTGACCTCGACCGCGTCGAACGACACGCCCAGTTCAAGCGCAGCCTGGCGCCGCATGGCGACCTGATTGAGCCCGACATTGCCGGCCCCGACACTGGGGCGCCGAACGGAACCATCACGGGCCATGGCCGTAATGACAGGAATTGTGATGTCCGGCAGGTTCCCCACCATGTAAGGGCACTCGATTCCTGCCGCGACCATCGCGCGCGCCACCGCCAGCGGCGTCAGCACCTGGATGGGCGTGAAGGCACCCAGGCCGGCGGCACTGATGCGATCATAATTGGGCAGACGCTTGCTTGCATCCCAGGTAATGGGAATGGCGTAATTGATAACCAGGCTGGGACGCTCCTTGTCCAGCAGCGCGCCGACCACCGCCTCATCCAGGGCGTTCACGCCCCCGTAGACAGCGACCCGCGAGCGCGTGGCGCCCACGGCAAGGCAGGCATCATTGTGCAGCCTCGCCATGACCTGCTGCAGCAACCCGGCATCCATGATATCTACCGCGACGATATCCAGGCCACGACGCATGAACTCGGAGGCAATCTGTCTGCCCACGCGTCCACCAGCACCCAACAGCATGGTCCGTTTTGGTTTCATGGTCATGGCCTGGGAGTATAAAACACTCCTCAGCAGCAGCCCACAGGTTGGGGCGTGGCCCGCCGAGGCGGGCCACGCGGGTGACCGTGTCTAGTTCAGGACGTTGCCGTCCGCGTCCATGATTCGAACCTCACCCAGGCCCATTGAACGAACTTCATCCTCGATCTTCTCGCGGTCGCCCACGATCAGCCAGGTCAGCTTGTCGGCGTGAATGACTTCCTCAGCCGCGCCCTGAACATTCTCAAGGTTGATGGCCTCATATTGGTCTTTCAGCGAGAGCACATAATCGTCCGGGCGGCCAAAACGGTCGTTGCTCAACATGGCGCCCATCACCGCACCCGCTGTCTCGTACTGGCCCGGCAGGCTGTTGACATTATTGCGAACGCTCTTGTTGAGCTCATCCACGGTGGCCGGACGCGTGTCCAGGTATTCATCGAACTCGCGGGCCAGTTCACCCAGCGAATCGCCGGTGCGGTCGGTCTGAACCGGCGCGTAGACGAACCAGGAGCGCTGCCCGCGAGCGTCGGGCATGAAGGTATAGGCGCCATAGGCCCAGCCCTTGTCCTCACGCAGGTTCATGTTCACCCGCGCCGTGAATTCACCGCCGAGAATATTGTTCATGGTGGTAATGTCCATGTTGTTCTCCACGCCTGTGGGCGGCGCGACGTGTCCCGCGAGGATCAGCGACTGAGGAGAGCCGGGCTTGTCGATAATGTATACCGCACCCGCCTCAGGCAGACCCACCTCGGCCAGATTTTTCTCCGGCACGGCCCGGCGATCCTCTTTCCAGTTACCGAAAGCCTCGTTCAGCATGGGAAGAATCTCTTCCATGGTGGTGTCACCGGCCACGAAAATTTTGCCATTGGACGGACGAATCCACGTGCGATGAAAGTCAACCAGGTCCTCCCGGCTCATGGAGGAGATGGCGGCCTCCGTCCCTGATCCCGTCAAGGGAATCCCGTAAGCGTGATCCGAACCGTAAATCAGCGGCGGCAAGGTACGCAGCGCGGTGGCGACCGGCTGGTTCTTCTCCTGCTGGATATTGGCCAGCCAACGCGGGCGCAAACGATCAATCTCCTCCTGCTCAAAAGCGGGGTTGCGAACGACGTCAGCGTACAGTTCGATTGATGGCTCGAGATTGGCCTTCAGCGCAGACAGGCTCACGTTGGACATATCGAGGTTGGAGCCGGTGCTCAAGTTGGCGCCCAGGGCCTCGGCCTCGGCAGCGATTTCGAGCGCTGAACGATTGCGGGTGCCCTCATCCATCATGGCCAGCGTAAAGCTGGACGTACCCAGTTTGCCAAAAGCATCGGCCGCGTAACCGGCATCGAACTGCATGTTCAGCTGGACCACCGGCACGGTGTGGCGCTCAGCCAGGACCACTTCCATGCCGTTATCCAGCCGCGCCCGCTGGATGCCGGGGAAGCTGAGAGACGGCATCTCACCCACCGCGGGCAACCCGGTGGAGCGATCTACGGTTGAGGCAACGGTGCTGTGTTCGCCAAAGGGCAGCACGTCCAACTGGTAACGACCCTTGGACAGCCACTCACGAGCCGCGGCATGCACATCATCGGCAGTCGCGTCGTTCATCCACTGCAAACGGGTGCGCCAGAAATCGGGGCTGCCACCGTAGAGTTCGCTCTGTGCCAGCGTGACCGCTTTCCCGCCGAATCCGCCGATTTGCTCCAGCCCTCTGACGATGGCGGCGTTGTTCACCGTCTGTACACGCTGTAACTCGTCCCCAGTGGGGCCCTCGTCAATGAAGCGCTGCAGTTCACGGTTGATGATGCGGTTGACCTCATCCAGCGATGCATCCGGCTTCAGCGTGGCCACGATCCTGAAGCTGCTGACCAGTTCGTGTCCCTGCAAATCCACATCCACGTTGACGGCAAGCTGATTTTCATACACGAGGGCCTGGTACAGGCGGGAGTTTTTACCATCGCCCATGATGCTGGCGGCCAGCGTCAGCAAGGCCGCCTCGCGCGTCGTCCGGCCCGGCGCCGTCCATACGTGATGGGTGCGGATTTGCGGCACGCGATCGTACATGATCTCGCTGACGTCATGCTCCTTGGTCGGCACCCAGGCGCGCATCTGCCTGACCGGTGGGCCCGCGTCGATATGACCGAAGTATTTCTCGACCAGCGCGCGGCCTTCCTCCGCGGAAATGTCGCCCGCCAGCACCAGGACGGTGTTGGCCGCGCCGTAGTAATCCTTGAACCACTGGTGCACTGTCTCCAGTGACGCGGCGGACAGGTCTTCCATGGAGCCGATGGTGCTGTGGCGGTAAGGGTGACCCACCGGGAACAGACCCTCGAGGATGCGGTACTGAACGAGACCATAAGGCTGATTGTCACCCTGGCGCTTTTCGTTCTGGACCACGCCGATCTGGTTATCCAGCTTCTCCTGGGTCACCGCTCCCAGCAGGTGGCCCATGCGGTCCGACTCCATCCACAGGGCCATTTCCAGCGCCGGGGTGGGAACGGTTTCAAAATAATTGGTGCGATCGAACCAGGTGGTGCCGTTCATCCCGGTCGCCCCGACCTGCTCGAATGGCTTGAAAAACTCATCGTCGTAGTTTTCCGAACCATTGAACATCAGGTATTCGAACAAATGGGCAAATCCGGTCTTGCCGGCCGGTTCGTCCTTTGAGCCCACGTGGTACCAGACGCTGACGGCCACGATGGGCGCTTTGCGGTCTTCATGGACGATGACCCGCAGGCCATTATCCAGCGTGAACTTTTCATAGGGAATTTCGACATCAGGCATCTGGGCGGCCGTGACTGGCAGGCTGAAAGCCAATGCCGCGGCCGCGAGACCATGGGTTATCTTGAACGTCATTCGGTTTTCCTTTTAACAGTGATACAGCAACTGAACGGGCGTATCTTGAGGGTGAGGGTCGAATTTATCCAGAGCCAGAAGTCATGTCCCGCATTCCGCCGGGTGCTTTATGCCATGACCAGCAGGGCGCCTGGGGGCGACACCCCGGAGGAACCTGCCCGACAGTACGCACTCTAATACAGCAAGAGCCTCTTTCGATGCGAGGGGTGGGATGCGAACGTTCCCTGGCGCCATTGGAGTCATGAGCCTGCTTGTCCTGGCCGGCACAGCGTGCGCGGGGGAAATGTGCAAGTGGGTCGATGAAGACGGATGCGTGCACTACGCCGCGTCCTGTCCGCCGGGTGTGGAGAGCGAGAAACTGGCCCTGCCCGCACCGCCCACGGATGCGCAAAGAACCGCGGCGGCGGAGGGCTATGAGTCCGCCCGGGAATACCTCGACGACAGGGATGACCAACGGTCAAAAGATGGCGACGGCGATCGGTTTCGCTCCATTTCCACGGCCGCCCTGGGGCCTCTGCCTGAGAACCTTGAATCCAGGTACCTCACCACGACCAGCACACATTTCGGCATTCACATCGACGATATGTCCTATTCCCTGATGCTGACGGTGAAGGCCAAACCCAATCTGCCCATCGGCAGCCTGCTGCAGGCGCACATACCCGACCCGTCCAACCGTCATGCCCATGTCATTATCGAGCGGACCGTCGAAAGAAAGGGGCAGACACTGGTCTTCCACGCCGGATCGCTGAAGGCCATGTATTGCCAGAACTTCCCTGTCATTGTCCGCGTGTATGAGGATTTTTCCGCCCAGCGGTTGCTGGGCACGCATCGGCAGACCATTCAAGCGCGCGTGGACTCCCGGCTGGTGAAAAGCCGGTCGGATCTGGTCGCGGCAGTCACCAACGGCTTATGCCCGGACCGGATGACCGAAAAGTCGGTGGAGGAACTGAAACAGATCTGCGAGGAGGCCCGCGAACGTCTGCTCAAGCCGCTGCGTAAGGAGAAAATCGAGCAATGCGCGTCAGAGAAACGCAAAACCCGGGAGGAGTGTGAGCGGTTTTACTCGACTTTCGGGGACGCGACGATGTATAAGCGCTACTATCTCCCGAGAATGTTCGACAACATACCCGAGTGCGTAGCGGCCAGGAAAGTAGACGACCGCGACCGCGAATAACGCGCTGCCGGCTAACAGGCAGGGAAAGAGTGTGCTTGAAACCCCGATGGTCATCATGAGACGATCATCCGATGCCTTTCAGCAGCCAATCCCGCCCTGAAATCACCCGCCTCAAGGGTTCGGCCCTGGCCTTGGGCCTGTTGCTTTTGTTGGGTTGCGATGACTCCGCCAGCGGCCCGCCCGAGCCGGCCGCTGACCCGATGGAGACGCCGACCAGCGAAGCGATGAACACCAACCGCGACGCCACGCCGGGCCAACCTCTGCTGAGCATGGAGGAGTTGGGTCTTCCATCAGAGTTGGCGCCATTTGGAGAGCCAGTGACCGGTGATTTCGACGCCATGGTCGAGCGCCGAATCGTGCGCATACTGACGGTGTACCAGTTGGGCGGTTATTTTCTCGACGGCCCCCAGCAGAAAGGCCTGACCTACGATCTCTCACAGCAATTCGAGCAATTCATCAATGAAAAGCTCGAGACCCGCCACCTGAAAGTGCATGTCGTACTGATTCCGGTGGAATTCGATCGGCTCATCGATGCGCTGGAGGCGGGATACGGTGACATCATCGCGGCCGGTATGAGCATCACAGATGATCGCCTGGAGCGCGTCGATTTCAGCGACCCCCTGTCACGGGATATCAGTGAAATCATCGTGTCCGGGCCCAGCGGCGCGGCCTTGAGTTCGCTCTCGGAGCTGGCGGGGCGCCGCGTGTACGCCAAGCCGGGAAGCAGCTACATCTCCAGCTTGCGGGAATTGAACGCGGAGTTCGCCCGTCAAGGGCTCGAACCCGTCGATATCGTGCCGGCACCGCAACAACTGGACGACGAGGACCTGCTGGAAATGGTGTCTGCTGACCTCCTGCCGTTGATCGCCATGGACAGCTATAAAGCCAGGTTCTGGGCACAGGTACTGCCGGATATCCATGTACATGATGATCTCGTCATCCGTTCGGGCCGCCACATCGCCTGGGCTTTCCGCAAGGACAGCCCGCTACTGGCACAGGAGGTCAACGCATTCGTCAAGACCCATCGGCAAGGCACGCTCATCGGCAATGTGCTGATCAAGCGCTATTTTGACAACGCCGACTGGGTCGCGCGCGCGATGGACCCGGATGAACTCGGCCGCTTTGACGCGACCATCCACCTGTTTCAGCAGTACGGGGATACCTATGGCTTTGATCCGCTGCTCATCGCTGCTCAGGGCTACCAGGAGTCCAAGCTGGATCAGAGCGTGCGCAGCCCGGCCGGCGCCATTGGCGTCATGCAGCTGCTGCCGAGCACCGCAGCCGACCCCAACGTCGGCATCAGCAATATCGAGGAGCTGGAACCCAACATTCATGCGGGGGCCAAGTACCTGCGTTTCCTGCGCGATCGCTATTTCAGCGACACGACGATGAGCGAACTGAACCAGACCCTGTTCTCTTTTGCCGCCTACAATGCCGGGCCGGCCAGGGTCAGAAAGATGCGCGACAAAGCACGCGAGGCAGGTCTCGACCCGAACATCTGGTTCAAGAATGTGGAATTGATCGCAGCGCGGGAAATTGGACGCGAAACTGTCCAGTACGTGTCGAACATCTACAAATACTACGTTGCATACAGCCTGGTGAATTCAAAAAGAGACACAGCGCCGCCCCAATAATGGCAGCACCAGCGGGCCTCGGTCTGGCATTCAGACGCTCAACGCCAGGTCACAGTGAAGTCAGGGGTGATCTCCCGGCAAATTGATCAACCCTTCGCTCCCGGCCAGGCCAACAGGTTTGGACGTCGGCGCGACGAGCACGGAAACGGCTTTGGCAGACTGACCCTGATGGCCGGTGACGACTTGACCGCGCCCACGCAGCGCGGCCGCAAAAAAGATGGCCATCAAAAGCCCGATGGCGCCTACCCACCAGTGAAGCTTGGAATACAGGTCTCTGACCATGGCCCTGCTGGGCTCGATCTGCAACCGCAGATCAACACCAAACCGCTCGCCCAGCACGGCAACGGCCTTGTAGGTATGGGCGTACTCACGGCTGGGATTATTGGAGAAAGCGGCCACCGGCGAGGCATCCGAATTTTCGGCGTGAGCCAGCGTGATGCGCCCTTCAAACTCGTGCACGCTGTTGGCCGCCAGCAAGGATCGCTGCAGCATCTTGTCCACATCCAGAACGCTCAAAACAAACCCCTCGATATTTTGCCGCCGGGCCATATGGTTCACCGGAAAAATCGAAGCTCCGAAGACGGGCTTGAGCAGCAGCAGACCGGGCCGACCCGTCTGCACCAGGGTGACGATGGCGCTGAGCTGATCCCTTCCCGATTCAATTGATTTTTCGATCGCCGCACGCCTTTGAGGTTGAGAGCCAAGATCGAAACCAATGACGTTGTCGTTGCCTGCCCTCGGCATCGTGTGCGCCACGGGAAAGAACTCCTCGCCCTCAAGCTGTTCAAGCTCGTGACCCACTTGATCGAATTGCTTGATCATGTAACCGGGATAACGAGCGGCCATGAGACGCTGAAATGAGCCGACATCCTCTTTGCGAACCCTCGGCACCCACTCCACGGCCTGAACATCGGGGTGTTCAGCCAGCAGACGCCCCGCGTAGGTCTCGAAGTCAGCGAAGGAGAAAGCCTCAAATTTCGAAATGCGCGCCCGCAAAGTTTCCATGTCCGCGGATTCATGGGCCAGCGACCGATCCAATTCCGTGGCCAAAGCCGCGCTGAGCCGGTGCATATCCAGGCCAATCTGCTGTGACTCACGAAGGTGAATGGTTGCGGCGATACCAATGGCATAAAGCGCCGTCATCGTGACAATGGCGCAACACCGGGTCTTTCTGTCCGGCTCAGCACCGCCCATACCATCTCGTCTCAGGGAACCCTGAGAGTAGTCAATATCAGCAGGGTCTCGCAGGAGTTCGCCGCCTTTCAGGTCGAAAGACCATGACAAGATGGTGACAATCGGCAACCCCAACAACAGAAGCAGGAAAATCAGCTTTGCCACCCAGTTGGGTAAATCCAGAATGGGAATCAGAACATCGGTGATCTGCAAAACCAGCCAGCACAGCACAATGTACGCCATACAGGCCTTTAGCACACTTCGACGCTTGAGCTCTGCGTAGAGCGACATCCTATACCGTGTATCCTTTGAACTGGACTGCTCCGTGTCGTTGTGACGGCATCAAACAGGTCACACCCAATCCTTAGAGGGTATCTTTCAATATAGGCGATGGAGCCCAGTTAGCAAGTTGGCAGCAAGCGATGCAGACCGTCAGATCCGACAGAACAGGACGGGCATCCCCCCGAAAGACCGCTCAGACCGGGCCGTCGAGTTGAAATACTTGAACAATTTGCTCAACGCGGAGCCATACCTCCGGCGTCAGGTCTTTAGAGCTCATGCTGCTAATGATGTCTATCAGTATCGACCGCTCGGCGGGATCTAAACTTCCGTCCTCCAGACCAAGCGCGATGATCCGATCCAACTCCTCAAGCTCCAATCGACCATTGGAGCGAAAGCTCTCCATACCCAAGAGAAACATCTCGCGCGCTTTACCACTCTCTGTCATTTCCTGAGCCCCTTGTTTAGATCACGGCAAACCACCGTGGACTGCCCGCGTCCGGTATCCACCGCAATCATGTTAAACCGACCGCCCGGAGTCTCACAGCCAGCACCCAAAATGATGGACACAACTCTTACCGGTCCGGTTGATATCACGCGCCCTCCCCACGGCTTTCAAACTGGGTCCCCTGCTCCGCCATATCGGCCAACCGGGTCATTGCGAACCTGGGCTCGACCGGCCGTTGGTCCAGCAGGTGGCCGGCGACCATCTGCCCCACCGCCGGCGACAGCTTGAAGCCATGGCCGGAGCCACCGCCAACCAGCCACGCGTTGGTTGCATCCGGGTGGCGATCGATGATCAGGTGGCCGTCTGGGCTGTTTTCATACTGGCAGACCCTGGCTTCCAGCAACGGCGCGTCGCGCAGAGATGGAAACCGTTGGGCCATCAACGCTCGCGCGCGCGCGATGGCCTCGGGACTGGGCGTGCGATCCCCCTCATCCGGGTCAAAAAGCTCGCCGCGGGTGTCGTCAGCGATTTTGAACCCGCGGCCCTGTAAATCCGGCAGACCGTAAAAGACCCGCTGCCCGAAATCGATCCAGGTTGGCATGCTGCCGGCCCCGAAAAAACGGTTGCCCGGCGGCGGACCGAAGTAGTGGACTTCCTGGCGGGTCGGACGAATGAACTGACCCATGACATCGGGGAAAAGCTTGCTTAGCCACGGGCCACAGGCAAAAACATAGGCATCCGCCTCAAGCTGAGTTCCATCGTCCAGCAACAGCCGGGTCATCACGCCAGACCGAATCGGACCGGGGCGCGCGCGAAGGCGGAGATAGTCTCCGCCCTGTTGCTGTCGAAGCTGATGCATGAACCGGACGCAATCCCTCGCCGCCAGGGCGCCGGCTCGATGCTCCAACCAGACAGACCTGACCCCGTCGAATGAAATCTGCGGCCAGCGCCGCCGGGCGTCGTCGAGGTCGACAGGCTCCAGGGGAAAGCCCGCCGCGCGCATGAATGGCAAAGCAGACCGCAGGTAGTCATCACCGCCCCGGTGCATCCACAGTGCGCCGGTCTCGGTGTAGAGGTCGCGCGTGGTCAGTGCCGCCAATTCTTCCCACAATTCAAAGGATCTTTTGACCATATCGACATAAATACGATCGGGCCCGTAAACCGCACGGATCACCCGGCTGTCTCCGCCCGAACTGGCCCGGGGGCTGCCAGGCCCGTAAGCGTCGATGAGGGTCACGCGTGCGCCTTGGCGATGCAGCTGATCGGCAGTCCACATGCCGAAGGCGCCGGCACCCACCACCGCGACATGCGGCGCGGTCGAGGCACGCGCCACGTAGGTCATCGCCGGCGCGGCGGCGACCGCGCCCAGAAAACGGCGGCGGCTCCAGCTAGGGCGCTGCATGCCTGGGCGCCCCGCCGGTCGATAAATGAATGGATATCGCGGTCATTCCAGGGCGCCGTAGACCACTTCACCGTCGATCAGCGTGGCCGTCACACGGCTGTCCGAAATGGCGCCGGGGGAAATCGCAAACAGGTCTTTATCGAGGATAATGATATCGGCCAGCTTGCCGGGCTCGATGCTGCCGGTCTGCTGGTCGAGAAAATTGAGCTCGGCCGCGCGAATGGTATAGGCGGCAATGGCTTCGTCCAGGCTGAGTCGCTGCTCCGGCAAAAACACCTCGCCCTCGTTGCTGTGGGGATCGGTATGGGTCACGGCCGTTTCGATCCCCAGCAAGGGATCGGCCGAGGTTACCGACCAGTCACTGGAAAATGCCACGCGCGCGCCGGTATCGAGGATAGAACGAACCGGATAGGCGTTGCGCATCCTTTCCGGCCCCACGCGCGGTATGGTCAATTTCCGGATGTAGCCGTCGTAATAAAACCAGTAGGGCTCAAAGCTGGCGCCGACGTCCAGGGCCCGGAACCGGCCAATATCGTCAGGGTGCACAAACTGCAGGTGGTTGATATGGTGTCGCGCGTCGCGTCGGCCATTGCGCGCCCAGGCCGCCTCGATCGCGTCCAACGCGTATCGCACCGTGGCATCACCAATGGCATGTATGTGGGCCTGGAAGCCGGCGGCATCGATCATCGGTACATGTTGCATCAAGTCTTCACGGGGAATCATCATCAGCCCGTGCCAGTCCGGCTGATCCGTGTATGGCTCCAACAGCATGGCGGTTCGGGTTTCGATGACGCCGTCAGCCCAAAACTTGATGGTGTCCACGCGCAAACGCTTGCCCGAATATCTTGCTCGCAGCTGTTTCATGGTCTCGAGCTGCTGCCCGCCATCCGCCGCGCGCCAGGCCAGTGACAAAGAAGCGCGCAGCTTGAGGTCACCGGACTCGGCCAGTGCCGTCCATGCCGGCAGCGAGCGATAGTAGCTGTTGCCTTCCAGTTCCACGTACGCGTCCTGGACCGCTGTAACACCCAGCGCCAGGTAGTGGTCCTGCGCCCAGCGCAAGCCGGCCTCGATTTCTTCATCGGTATAAGCCGGCCATTGCGCCATCACCAGGTTCATCGCCTCCTCGAGGATCGATCCCGAAGGCGTCCGTGTGCCCGTCATCCGGGTGATGACACCGCCCTCTGGATCAGGCGTTTCCGCCGTGATGTTGAACCGCTGCAATGCCGCCGAATTCAGCCACATGGCATGGCCGTCCGAATCGCTGAATACCAGCGCACGAGTGGCATCAATGGCATCCAGCATCTGCCTGGCCGGAAGCTGCCCCGCTTCAAACTGGTCCATACTCCAGCCTGCGCCGCGAATCAGCGTCGCCTCCGGGTTCTGCTGGACGCAGCGCCGGATACCCTCCAACACCGCGTTGATGTCCGGCAGGTCAAACACGGGGCACTCGGTGTACTTGACGCCGCCGGATGCCGGGTGGGCATGGGCATCCTGGAACCCCGGCAGAATCATGCGCCCGTCGAGGTTGACCACCCTCGTGCCGGGGTCAACAAAAGCCGAGGCATCCTCACCCACGTAAACAATCCGGCCATCCTCGACAGCCAGCTCAGACGCCCAGGGTTGCGCCGGGTTGACCGTATAGACACGCGCGCCAGTCAGCACGAGATCGGCCGCCTTGCCCGGTGCCGCGTGCAAAAGCGCACACGTGAAGACCACTGCGGTGGCAACACGCCGCCACCTGGGGGCGTCGCTGCAATGTGATGGTGTCATGAGTGATGGATTCCGGCGGCTCAGTCCCGCGTAAGCGCTGCCTCGATGGCGCTCACCAGTTCCTGATCCTCCGGCGTTACTGTTGGTGAGTAACGGCAGACAACATCTCCGTCTCGATTGACCAGCGCCTTCTCAAAATTCCACACCACCTCGGGTGGTTCTGTGGCCTGAATGTTGTAACCCGCCAGGCTTTGCTCCATTTCCTCCCGGCGCCGGGTGGCGGGCGCCTCGGCCTGCAAGTGGCGGTAAAGCGGATGTTTTTCCGGCCCGGTAACCGATATTTTGCTGAACATCGGAAACTGTACGTTAAAGCGGGTGGTGCAGAACTCGGCAATCTCGGCATCGCTGCCTGGCTCCTGCTCCAGAAAATCATTGGCTGGAAAACCCAGCACGCGCAATCCCTGGCCTTCATAGCGCTCATGCAGACGCTCCAGGGCCTCATATTGCGGCGTCAGGCCGCACTTCGAGGCCACATTCACGATCAACAGCACCTGCCCCCGGTAGTCACCCAGCTTGGTTTCATTGCCCTCGATGGTTCGCACGTCAATGTCATACAGATTTTCGGTCATGAGTATCCCCTTCGGATGTCGACAAGCTTTCAGCCCAAGCGGCAGTATAACTGACCACATTCGGAACGCATCGACACAGCAATGAATGCACCCGGGAAGGGCCACGCAGGCGCGGCAACCACATACGGCAACAGAGTCGCTCAGCCGTTTACCGCATCGCGGTCATTGAGTGGCCCACGCCTCTGCTAAACTGCCACCAGCGGTGAGCGCCCCGGCGCTTCTCAACCGCAATTTCAGGATAGGCGGGGACCAATGTCAGCCGAAAAGGCGAACAACACATTCGACATTCTGACCGGGTGGGCCGTTCTCACTGGCTGCGCTGTGCTGCTGGCCGCCGGCCCCACCATTTCGCTCGGTCTGCTGTACCTCATCCTGCACATGATTCCGCTGATCGTCATTCTGGCATGGCGGGGGCTGGCCTCCGCGCTGGTCGCAACAGCCATTACGCTGGCCGCATCGTTTCTTGTGTGGGGCATATCCAGCCCGGTGGACTGGCTGGTGGTCATGCTTCCGGGTGTGGTCTCCCTGGTCGTGATGCATCTCCTCATGAGGCCGCGACAGGATCATGCCGGCTTCGGCGTAGCGCTCAGCGGGCTTACCGCGTGGGTTTTTGTCAGCGCGCCTCTCTCGTACCTGATTCTGCTGGGCTTCGGGGTGGGTTTCGAGGGGCGACTGATATCGGTCGCCTACCTGCTGGTTTCATCCGCTCTTTCGGTGGTCATCGCGGCGCTCATCGGTTTTCTTGGCGCGCTGTTGAGCGCACGCTCAAACACCCTGGGGTGGCGTTTCAGTATCTCCACGCGGCTCTCTCTGAGCCAGATGATTGAAGCCGGATTCGTGGGCATCGTCGCCATACCCCTCATGTGGGCGGCCTGGATCAGTGCCGATTCCTATATCGATGACACGCTGCAGGAAATCAACCAGCTTGCCGACATCGAAATTGAACGGCTGCAGAACCAACTCGGCAGCAGGCTGGACGATCACAGACAGCTGATCGATTTATGGGAGACGGCACAGTCGGCCCAACGGCAGCCGTCCGAGACGGAGCCAACGGGTATGCCGCGTGATGTTCGGATCATCATTGACGCGGCGGCACAAAACGAGCTGTTCGAACGCTTGGGCGCCGATGCAGACGGCCTGATGTTGTTCAGGCAAGGCAAGCTCATCATGACCAGCGAGCCGTTTTTTGAGCAGGCTGATTCGCTGGCGAGGGTGCCCGGCCTGGCAGATCCGGACCAGGTCATCGTTGGAGACCTCGGTCTGCCGGCATTGCCCGATGCCCAGGCGCTTGTTTTCGATCGCTCTGCCAACGAGCACTTCGCGATCGTGTTCCGCGCCAGGTCCGATTTGTGGCAATACCTGATCCAGGTTCACGCGGTCCCCAACAGTGCCCCTCTGCAGGGCGAGGCGATGCACACGGGCGCGGCCGGCGACGATCGCTATACCATCGAGGCGGAGGATTACCTGGAAGGCATGCGTGCGCTCAGAGACTCGCCTGAGTCTTTTTTCGGCATCCCTGAAGACCTGGACATTTACCGGGACCGGCGCTACAACAAACTCAACAGCTTCAGAGCGGGACGCGTGGTTTTTGAGATTCGTGGGCGTCTCGCGGCCAATTTCGGGATCGAAGTCACAACCATCCCATTGCGCTTTCTGGTTCTCAAATTCTGGGACTCATTTCAGCCGAGACTCCTGTCGCTGTCTGAGAATTATCTGGTGGGCATGCTCATTCTGTGGGCGATGACGCTTCTGATCAGCCGCCTGAGTGCTTTTCTGGTGGCCCCCGTCAATCAACTTCGTGATGAAATCACAAATTTTGGCCAGACGGGAAAGACACCCGATGCGCCGGATGCAGGCAAATCGAGCCCGCTGGCCCTGGAGATCAAT
>WTJD01000020.1 GCA_011524975.1 Lysobacterales bacterium | reverse complement strand
GCGCCTCACCCGCGAGTTGTGCGATCACCTGGTACGCATTCCCATGGCAGGTACGATTGAAAGCTTGAATGTATCGGTTGCCACCGGCGTTGGCCTGTACGAGATCCGCCGGCAGCGGGACGCGGGCCGATGAGCTTTTCGCCCGGTTTATTCAGGTCGGAGGCATCTGTCCAACGCATATGAGGAAGCGCAAATGAGCACAAGACTGACCGTGGGCATTGCCCAGATCAGCCCCGTTTGGCTGAGCCGCGACGCCACCCTGGAAAAGGTGATGGACCATGTCAGTCAGGCTGCGGATCTGGGGGCCAAGCTGGTGGTGTTTGGTGAGGGATTGGCCCCTGGCTATCCGTTCTGGCCCGACCTCACCGGCGGCGCGCAGTTCGAGTCAGCATTACAGAAAGATCTGTTCGCCCTGTACGCGCGGGAAGCAGTCGATATCCAGGGCGGCCACCTCGAGCAGCTGTGCGCATTGGCGGGTCAGCGTGGGGTGGCGGTTTACCTGGGTTGCATAGAGCGCGCAACCGATCGAAGTGCGCACAGCCTTTATGCCAGCCTGGTGTATATCGATCCGCGGGGCCGGGTCGGCTCCGTCCATCGAAAACTCTGTCCCACCTACGAGGAACGCCTGGTCTGGTCCCCCGGCGATGGGCACGGGCTTAAGGTCCATCGCCTGGAAGGGTTCCGCGTGGGCGGTCTGAATTGCTGGGAAAACTGGATGCCCCTGCCACGGGCGGCTTTGTACGGCCAGGGTGAGAATCTGCACGTGGCGGTGTGGCCCGGCAGTCGGCGCAATACCGACGATATTACCCGCTTTATGGCAAAGGAAGGACGGTCCTGGGTGGTGTCCGTTTCCGGCCTCATGCATCGGGACTGGATTCCCGAAGACATCCCCGGCGCTGACATCATGCGCTCGTCAGCGCCAGAATGGCTGACCGATGGCGGCTCTTGCGTGGCGGCACCCGACGGTTCCTGGCTGTTGCCCCCACGTGTAGCGTGTGAGTTCCTCGAGTGCGTTGAGGTGGACCTGGGTGCTGTTTACCGGGAAAGACAGAATTTTGACCCCGCAGGGCATTATTCCAGGCCGGATGTAACGCGGCTGAAAGTCAATAGAAAACGCCAGTCTACGGTGAAATTTGACGACTAGGCCATTTCAGCCGTTGTCATTGATCTCGGAGTCAAGGCGGTTAAGAAAGGCTCTCATGTAGTCCACCCTGCGTCGCGCTTCCGCGCGGCCGGCATCTGTCTGCATGGTGTCCGGCAGGGTGAAGAGCTTGCAGTAAAAATGGTCAATGGTGAACTGCCGGTCGTCGGGTTCGCGTCGTTCGCAGAAAGGGTCCCCGCTCTCGTACAGGGGCGTTCCCATGGCCCCGCCGGTCAAAAAGCATCGCGCGATACCGATGGCGCCCAATGCTTCCAGCCGGTCCGCGTCCTGCACCACCCGTGCCTCCACGGTGGTGGCTGGGATGCCGGCGGAGAAGCTGTGTGCCTCGATTGCGTGGCCGATGGGCTCCAACAATGACTCCGGATAGGAGATTCCGCGCAGAAATTGGATGGCCTCAGCGGCCGCCATGCGCGACGCCTGGCTGCGTAATTCAGAATCCTTGGCAACGCTGACGCAGTCATGTAACCAGGCGGCAGGCAGGGTGATGGCGAGCTCGGCCGACTCGGTTTCGCTCAACTTTCGGGTATTGCTGACCACTCGCTTGACGTGGGAAAGATCATGGGCCGGATCGGACGCCATGCGGTCACGCAGAAAGTTCAGACAGCGCTGTTCCAGTTCCTGGTGGGTCATCTGCGTCTTTTTCCTGTGGGCTTTCGGGCTCGACCAATGGGTTTCAGCTGCAGCCCCTGTGCGTGGCTGCTGAGGCCGACATCTTCACGCAACACGCAGTGGTCTTGAGCGGAGAATTCATGCCAGGCGCCCATGCGCAGGCGCTTGGGCAGAAACGCCGCGCCGTAGCGCACCCGCTTGAGCCGGCTGACGCGCACACCCTGGGATGCCCACAATCGACGAACTTCCCGGTTCCTGCCCTCCATCAGGGTGACATGGAACCACCGATTCTCTCCTTCGCCACCGGAATCGACGACATCACTGAAGTGCGCGGGTCCGTCTTCCAGTTCGACACCGCTTTTCAGCCGCTGGATCATCATTGGGTCCACTTTGCCCAGGATTCGGCAGGCATATTCGCGGTCAACTTCGTTGGAGGGATGCATCATGGCGTTGGCCAGTTCGCCGTCCGTGGTCAGCAATAACAGGCCCGTGGTATTGATGTCCAGTCGGCCCACCGCAATCCAGCGCCCTTGCTTCAAGCGGGGCAGGCGATCGAAAACCGTCGGGCGTCCCTGTGGGTCAGAACGCGTTGTGACCTCGCCCTCCGGCTTGTTGTACACCAGGCTGCGATGAGCCAGGGGCCTGTGGGTCACCTGCCAGCACTGGCCGCCCAGGCATAGCCGGTCGCCGTCACCCGCGGTGTCGCCCAATTCGGCCTGCCGATCATTGAGCCGCACATGCCCCAGCGCAATTTCTTTTTCAATGGCCCGGCGTGATCCCTCGCCAACGCCGGCGAGCAGTTTCTGCACGCGCTCAACCCGATTTGATAGCCCTTTCGAGCTTCGCTTGCGGCTCATTCGCGTTCGGGGTCGTTGGGGGAATCCTGCCGCGGTTCGTTCCCCTCGGGGGCGGGTTCGGCCTGCTCCTCGCGGGCGCTGTCCTCAGCCGTATGGGTGGACACGGTCTCAGGAGAGGGGTCTGGGCCAGTTTCCCGGGGCTCGGATGCCTCCTGCTCGCCGCTACCTTCTTCCTGGACAGGTTCAAACTCCAGTTCCGGCTCGAGCGTATCCATGTCCTTGATCTCGGCCAGGGTGGGCAATTCATCGAGACTCTCCAGGTTGAAATAATCCAGAAAGACCCGGGTGGTACCGAAAAGTGCCGGTTTACCCGGTACGTCACGATGGCCGACCACGCGTATCCAGTCGCGCTCCTGCAGTGTGCGGACGATACTGGAGCTGAGCGATACGCCGCGTACATCCTCGATTTCGCCACGGGTGATGGGTTGTCGGTAGGCCACCAATGCCAGTGTCTCCAACAGGGCGCGCGAGTAGCGCTTGGGACGCTCAGTCCACAATCTGCTGATCCACTCCTGGTATTCTTGCTTGACCTGTAGGCGAAATCCGCTGGCGACTTTGCGCAACTCAATGCCCCGGTCCTCGCAATCGGCCTGCAGTGACTCAATCGCCTTGCTGATATCGGTATGTTCGGGGCTTTCCGTTTCATCCCCGAACACCGCCGCCAGCTGGGCGAGGGTCAGGGGCTCCCCGGCCGCGAGCAGGGCTGCTTCGATAATGTTCTTTATCTGCCCCGGACTGTACTCTGAAGCTTTGGACATGTGCTTGTTCGCTATTCTTCGGCGCCTGGCGCCTTGACGTATATTTTGCCCAGCGGCTCGTTTTGCACCAGGTCGACCAGGCGCTCTCGACACAGCTCCATCAGTGCCAGGAAGCTGACCACCACGCCACGTCGCCCCTCTTCGGGTGTGAATAACCTCTGAAACTCCATGTAAGGATTATCTTTTAAGATATTGATAATGATTGACATTCTTTCACGTATAGAGAGTGGTTCAGACTGAATTTGATGGCTGCTGAACAGTTCGGCCCGGCTCATGACATCCCTGAGCGCATTGAGGATTTCCCTGAGGTCCACTTCGGGCGGCACGCGGGTAATACTGCGGTCATCGACATGCGCCTCCACGGCCCATATATCTCTTTCCAGCCGTGGCAGCAGATCGAGCTCTTCCCCGGCCTGTTTGAAGCGTTCGTATTCCTGCAGCCGGCGAACCAGCTCCGCCCGGGGGTCCTCCTCCTCGTCCTCGCCGCCGGCCGGTTTGGGCAACAGCATGCGGGATTTGATCTCCGCCAGGATGGCGGCCATGACCAGGTACTCGGCGGCCAACTCGAACTGCAGATCCTGGAGCAACTCGATGTACTCAATGTATTGCTGGGTGATTTCCGCGATAGGGATGTCCAGAATATCCAGATTTTGGCGCCTGATCAGGTAGAGCAGCAGATCCAGCGGGCCCTCGAAGGCGTCCAGGAAGACTTCCAACGCGTCGGGCGGGATATAGAGATCCTGCGGAAGCTCCGTGTAGGGACGTCCCTGCACCACCGCAAAAGGCATCTCCGCCTGGCGTGTGAGATGGGCGCCGTTGCTTTCAGTTTTCTGGTCGGTGTTGGTTTCCAAGGGGGTGGGTCCGGCGAAATCAGAGGAAGTCTACCACGCCCGCACCATGCCTCAGGACTTCGGGCCGGTCGCCGTTGAGGTCAAGCAAAGTGGTGGGTTCCAGCGGGCAGTAGCCGGCATCGACAAACAGATCAAGTTCACCATAAACCTCATCGTAAAGATCCTCGCTGTCCAGGATGTCCTCGCCCGATTCGGGCAGAATCAGTGACGAGCTCAGTAGGGGTTCATCCAAGGTGTTCAAGATCGCCTGCACCAGGGGGTGGTCGGGAATACGAACACCGATGGTGTGCCGCTTGGCAGTTTTTGCCGTGCGCGGGACACGGTTCGTGGCCGTCAGGATAAATGTGTAAGGCCCAGGCGTCAGTTGTCTGATCAGACGGTGTCCGGCGTTGCCTACTTTCGTCAAATGTCCAACGTCTGACAGTGAGCGACAACAGTAGGTGAACGGATGATTGCGTGGCAGCTGACGCAGCCGCACCACGCGATCACGGGCCTTTCGATTGTCCGCCCGCCAGCCCAGGGCATAGCCGGAGTCAGTCGGGTAGGCGATCAGGCCGCCCCTGATCAGCACGCCGACGATGTGGTCGACCTGTCGCGGCTTGATGCTTTCCAGCC
>WTJD01000177.1 GCA_011524975.1 Lysobacterales bacterium | reverse complement strand
GCGTACGATATTCTTGGCCTGGTCACGGATGTCCGGCCGCTCATCCCAGTCTTTCAACTGCAGGAAGATGAAGCCGGAATTGGACTGCGTGGTGCCGGTCAGCATGCTGAAACCGCTGACGGTGGTATAGCTCTGAACCGCGTCGAACTCGGCAATGATCTGCTCGATTTGCTGCATCACGGCCTCGGTCCGCTCCAGCGAGGCGGCATCCGGCAATTGCACTGCGGCCAGCACATAGCCCTGGTCCTCCTCGGGCACAAATCCACCGGGAACGACCCGGAACAACAAGACGAGGCCCACAACCAGGGCGGCAACAAGAACCCCCGCGCGAACCAGCCTGTGCGTGAAAAACCCGGTCAGAAGCATGAATTTTTCCGTTGCCTGGTCAAAGCGATGATTGAAGCCCCGGAAAAAGCCGTCCAGCATGCCCTTCTTCTCACCCGGTGGCCGCAGCAGGGCCGCCGAAAGCGCGGGGCTCAACGTCAGGGCGTTAATGGAGGAAATAGCCACCGAAATGGCAATGGTGATGGCGAATTGCTGATATAAACGCCCTGTAATGCCACCCATGGTGGCAACGGGAACGAAAACCGCGATCAGCGAGAGCGAAGTCGCCACAATCGGCGCGGAAACCTCCCGCATGGCTTCGACCGTGGCCTCACGCGCAGACATTCCCTTTTCCATTTTCTGCGCCACGGCCTCCACCACCACAATGGCGTCATCCACCACGATGCCGATAGCCAGCACCAGACCCAGCAGGCTAAGGGTGTTGATGGAGAAGCCGAGCAGCGGGAAGACGGCAAATGTCCCGATCAGGGAAACCGGAACCGCCAGCGTGGGTATCAGTGTGGAGCGCGCGTTCTGCAAGAAGATGAACACCACCAGGATAACCAGCGCCACGGCCTGGAACAGGGTCACGACGATCTCCCGGATACCGGCTGAAATGGGCTTGGTGGTATCCAGTGAGACAACGTATTCGATATCCTCGGGAAAACGCTGTTCAAGCCGCTGCATGGCGGCGATGACCTGCCCGGCCACATCCAGGCCATTGGCATCGGGCAGCTGATAGATGGAAAGCACCGCGCTGGGCGCCTGGTTCAATCGGGTCGAAACCACGTAGCTTTGCGTGCCGAGTTCGACCCGCGCCACATCCTCCAGGAAAACCTGCGATCCGTCGGGATTGGAACGGACCACGACCTGGCCAAAATCCTCCGCGGTGAGCAAGCGGCCTGGCGTTTGCACGGTGTAGGTAAATTCGGTGCCTTCAGGCGCCGGCGGCCCACCGATTTGCCCGGCCGGAATCAGTACATTCTGTGTTTTCAGCGCGTTGGTGATGTCAGGCACCGTCAGGCCCAGCTTGGCCAGTTGATCCGGCTTGACCCAGACGCGCATGGCATACTCGAACGCCGATCCGCCCAATACTTCGGCCTGGCCAACACCCTGGATACGAGCCAGCTCATCCAACACATTGATCGTGCCGTAGTTGGTCAGGAAATCCGCGTCATAGGTACCATTGGGGGAGATCAGTGATATCAGCATCAACGGGAATGACAACTGCTTTTTGACCGTTACGCCGAGGCGCTTGACCTCCTCGGGCAAGGCCGCCTGGGCCTCGGAAACGCGGTTTTGCGTCAATACATTGGCCATATCCAGGTCTGTTCCGACCTCGAACGACACCTGCAGCTGCATGGCGCCACTGCTGGCGTTGGTGGACTTCATGTAAATCATGCCTTCCACGCCGTTGACCTTTTGCTCGATCGGCGTGGCCACCGACTGCTCCACGCTGATGGCATTGGCGCCTGTGTAGTTGCCGCTGACCGACACCATCGGCGGAGTGATCTCAGGGTATTGCGCCACCGGCAGGTTCTTCATGGCGAGCAAGCCGACCAGCACCAGGATGATGGCGATGACCATGGCCACGATGGGCCTGCGAACGAAGAACTCAGCCAAGGTTCAGCCTCCCTCCGGCTGGGCTGAAGCGGTCTTCGGGACCACCTTCATGCCCGTACGCAGTCGCTGCAGCCCGTCCAGCGCGACGCGTTCACCCGCTTTCAGGCCGCTGTCAACAATCCACTCATTATCCACGCGGGGCCCCATTTCCACCCGGCGCAGCTCAACCGTGCCGTCTGTCGCGACCACCCCCAGCTGAAACAGGCCCTGGGTTTCGATCACAGCCCGTTGCGGCACGGCGATGGCGTTGGTCCTCGTCTCAGGAGAGCCGCGTACGCGCGCGAATTGGCCAGGCAGCACGATGCGGTCAGGGTTGGGGAAATCAGCCTCCAGCGTCAGCGTGCCGGTTTGCGGATCAACCGCCGCGTTGAAGCTCACAACGCCGCCGCGGTGATCGTGCACCGTCCCATCGGCAAGGATCAGCTCCAGTTCGTCCTTGCGCATCTCCTCATCATCCAGGCTTCGCATGGACTGCGACAACGATCGGCTGAATCGAAGATACTCGCGCTCGCTGATGGCAAAGCGGACACGAATGGGATCCACCTGGCTGACGGTGTTCAGCACAACGGGATTGGGATATTGGCCGACATATTCACCGACATTGGCCTGGGTAATGCTGATCAGTCCGTCGATCGGCGCATCAATGCGCGTGTAACCCAGCTGGATATTGGCCTGCTCCACCTGGGCCTGTGCTGCCTGCAGTGCGCCCTGTGCCGCCTCGAATTGCGCCACGGACGCGTCGAGATCCTGCTGGCTGACCGCTTTCATCTCGGCCAGCGGGCGTATCCTGTTGAGGTCGCTCTGCGCTTTGGCCAGGCTGGTCTCCGCCTCGGCGAGGCGGCCCTCCGCTTCCACCACCTTGGACTGGTAAGGCACAGCATCGATCACATACAGCAATTGCCCCTGCTTCACCGAGCGACCCTCGAGGAAATGCATCTCCTCGAGCACCCCGTCAACCCGCGCCCGAATCGGGATATCCACCGAGCCCAGGGTTTGTCCCACCATGTCCAGGTACAACGGGATATCCCGGGGTTGAACCTCAAGCACCTGGACTTCCATGGGGGGTATGGGGGGCGGTTCGGCAGGGCCGCAAGCGGCCATGGCCACCGCGGCCGCCAGCATGACAGCCGTGGTGCCCGGCAGGCTTTTAAACAGTCTGTGTTCAGGCATGGGGAAAATCTCGGGAAAAAGTTCAAAAACCGCGCGGGTGCTCAAAACCCCTTAAACCACCCGCGCGTTGTTGTGCCAGGGCGCGCAACGGCGAAGCCGCTCACGCGGGCAGGGACGTCACACCGCGCAGCTCATGTCCTCGCCGCAGCACATGGGTGATTTGATCTTGCCATGGCCGTTGGGGCACTTGGAAATCTGCACCGTGCTGCCGTTATCCAGACGCAGGTTGTCGTTCTCCAGGGGCGCGTCGCAATGTCCGCAGGTTGCGTTCACGCTCATTCCACATTGCTTGCATTCATAAGTTGCCATGACTGTTCTCCGAATTTGCTCAGCTAGATGTCGCCCCACGGATTCTAACCCAGAACCATCTACCATGGCGTTGAAAGACATGGCTCCGACGACAAGCCGACCCCTACTGTGCCCGTCCTGCGCGCTCATCCAGTCGGCAAATGGGCTACGTTTCATCGTAACGCTTGCGACGGCGGCCTTCGGATAGGTAATACTGAAAATGTTTACATTGCATGATCAAGGGGTACAGCAAATGGCTACCGGTCTGAGATTTCTGGCGCCCATCACCTGCATCGTCCTGGCAGCCGCGTCCACCGCCGTCGCGGCGCAAGATCAGAGCGCCGCCGCCTCGTTGGTGGATGAGGCCACCATTTTCCGGGACACACAATCCGCCAACGGCGGTGGGTACAACAAAATCTGCATCGGTAACCTCGAGACGGTCAGTACCTCCCGCCGCGGCCTGTTGCGGTACCAGCTTCCCGCCATACCCCAAGGCGCAACGGTGACGCGGGTCACGCTCTCCATGTTGCAAGAAAAGGTCCGTTTCATGGGCGCAGGGGCGCCCAAAGCCGCGACGCTCAACATCAAAAAGGCCATGGAGACATGGGCCGAGGGCAGTGGCGGCAGCAATCGCGAGGCATGCGGCGGAGGCACCGCGGGGGCCGGCGTCACCTGGGGCACCCGTCCAGCGACTGCCGAGACGGCATCCGGATCCGCCGGGCTCTTATCTTCGAATAACCTTCAGGTCACGCTGGACACAGACATAGGTGATGAAAACGACGGACTGATCGCCGACGTGCAGGCGTGGGTGGACGGCGGCACCAACGAGGGGTGGGAACTTTCGGTGGCAGAGGAAAGCGATGCCAACAATGCCCGCCTGATCCAACCCGGGCAGCTCACCGTCTACTGGACCGAGGACCAGGCGCCGGAATTCATTATCAACCCCGGCCTGAACGACGTCTGGTTCAACCCGGACACGGCCGGCCAAGGCTTTTCATTCACGGTCTTCCAGGACGTTGGACTTTTCTTCCTGACCTGGTACACCTTCGATACAGAGCGGCCGCTGGAGGGCGTCGAAGCGTTGCTTGGCGAACCGGGGCACCGCTGGCTGACCGCCCTCGGCACCTGGGAAGGCAATGTGGTCACGCTGGAATTAGAACGGACCAGGGGAGGCGTCTTCATGTCGCCGGAACCGGCTATCGAGCAGGATTCGGAGTATGGCGTCTTCACCATCGAATTCCATGACTGCGAAAGCGCAACGCTGAGTTGGGACATCCCATCACTGGGGCTGATGGGCTCGACTGATGTGGGCCGGGCCCTGCCGGACAACGTGGCCATGTGCGAGGTGATGTCGGTTGCCGAAGAATAACCTCATCGACTGAGGCATTCCGAGTTTCCCCAGTCCTTTTGGACACTCGGCGTCTGCGCTAAAACACCCGACACAGGCGGGGTCGGAGGACCGTAGCATCCAGCCATCATGCCAGCCTGAACATGATAGTATG
>WTJD01000083.1 GCA_011524975.1 Lysobacterales bacterium | reverse complement strand
CTGTAAGACCTACCCCTTGCCTGACCGTAAATTTCTGATTCGTAACCCGAATAACGGCAAATCTGCCGTGATCATGCCCGAAGTGATCACCGCACTGGCTCAGTGCGCCCAATTTGCCACCATGGAGAATCACATCGAGGCCGTGACACGGGCGATGCCGCAATTGCGGGATCACCCGGACCAGGTGCGCCAGGTGCTGGATTCCATGCGCCGAGAAGGGATGATGATATCGGCGCGGTCGCTATGTGACGCTTTCAATGCCGAAGAAGTAGAAGAAGACCCCACAGCCGATGATCCGGCGATCGTCGCCATCATCACCTGCGACCGGCCTGAGGCATTGGCCAGACTGCTGGATTCAATCAAAGAGCACGGTGACCCTGCCGGGTTCGAGAAGCTGTATGTCATCGATGATTCGCGCAACGCGGAGAACTTCGAACGGAACCAAGAGGTCGTTGGTGCATTTGCGGCTGCATCTCCGATCGAAACCATTCACTTCGACAGGGAAAAGCAACGGGCGTTGATGAAAGACCTCATCGGGAAGGCGCCCGAGCAGGAAGAATCCATTCGTTTCCTGATCGACTTCGAGCGCTGGAAGGACGAATGGACCGGCGGACTGGCCCGCAACTATGCCTTGTTGCTCTCAACAGGCAAGCGGCTGGTGATGCTGGATGACGATGTATTGTTCCAGGTCTACGAACCGCAGCCCCGACCCAAGGGCATCAACCTGCGCGACGAGAACCGCGAGGCCGAGTTTTTCGGAGAGATCGGCAACTGGCCCGGGCTAAAACTGCGTTCAGAACTGGACCCGGTCAAAGCGCACCTGTACTGCCTGGGGCTGCCCTTGCGCCAGGCCCTGGGACGCCTCGGCGTTAGCGCGCTGCTTCCCGGGCACCTGGCCGGATGCACCGTAGCGGAGGCTCGCCGCCTTAAAGCAGACTCGCCAGTGCTGGTCACGCAATGCGGCTCGCTGGGTGATCCCGGCATTGGCAATAACAACTGGCTGATCGAGTTGACCGGTGAATCACGTGACAAGATGCTGGCATCCGATGAGAGCGTTGCGCGCGCCATAGCCAACGACAATGCCTGGATTGGTCGCAAACAACCTCATATCGCAGCGCACTCGAATATGTCTGCGATTACAGGCGTGGATAACCGGCAACCGGTTCCGCCCTATTTTCCCATTGGGCGGGGTGAAGATCGGCTGTTCGGTATTATGCTGGCCGCTCTGTACCCTGACGTTTCTGTGGTGGATTACCCCTGGGCGGCGCCGCATCTCTCGTTGGAGAACCGGGCAAGGGATGCCGGCAAGCCCGCTTTCAAAGGCATTCGGAAGTTTCCGGAATTCTTAAGCCGTTGGCTGCTCGGCCGATTTGAGCCGTCTACGGGGTCTGAAAAAGCTCGAGACTTTGAGTGGCTCGCCCGGCCGTTCACTGAACTGGCCGAGCATTCAGACTCGGCGTTGAGCCAATTGCATGGCGACTTCCAGACGCAGGTGGCCTGCGAGGACCTGACCGATTTGCAGTCTGCACTGGAGTCTGCGAATACTGCCCCAGATGCATGGCAGACTTTCGTGAGGGATGGCCTGGGCCAGGTCAATGATGATTTTCAACGAGAACTCATCTCGCAGTCTGCACCGAATAACTCGGCTCGAAACATTGAATCAAAATCAGAGATTCAAATCTGGCCTGCTCGATGGAGAGTTTTCAGTGGGGCTATACTGGCTTGGTCAGAAATTTCCTCACTCGGTACTGCCTGACTGCTGTGAGCCAGATCGCAACTTTGCTCAATACATCCGCGTCAAGAATTGCTTATCTCGATGGGTTACGAGGGGTGGCTATACTTGCGGTGGTTTTCTATCACGCATTTTCGAGATGGCATTGGCACGTACCCTATGGATCGCTTTATCGTGATGTGCCTGTATTTGAGTATGGCTGGTTAGGTGTTCAGCTTTTTTTCATGATTTCAGGTTTCGTGATCCTGATGTCGCTGGAAAAATCGAACGGATTTGCCCATTTTATGGTGAAACGATGGGTCCGTTTATTCCCGGCCATGCTGGTTTGCTCCCTTCTCATTTTTACAACCACCTCATTTTTCCACGAGCGTCCAATGGGTCAGCCCGAGTTCCGGGATTTATTGCCGGGTTTGACTCTAATCGAGCCTTATTTCTGGGAACTTTTAATCGGTTCACCGCAAGGGCAGTTGGAAGGAACCTTCTGGTCCATTTACGTTGAGATTAAACTCTACATCGTGGCGGGATTGTGTTTCTTCATCCTGGGTTGGCGCCAAATGATCGCCGTAATGACGGTACTCTTCCTTGTCGGCACCTTGGTCTTGTATTTGGATCCATGGCTGGTACGCAACGAGTTGCATACCACCAAGCTCGTCTTGTCGATATTCAGTGGGCGACCTTGCGGGTGGTTTGCGACTGGTGCACTGTTTTACCGCTATTCGATAACCGGAAATCGCAAGATTCTTGGTATTGCTATGATTTGGGCAATCGCCGTTGCTTTTGGCGAGGGGAAATCCCCCTGGAATGAAATGCCATTTGAGTGGGCGAGGGTTTGGGGCTGCCTGGTCGTTGTTGGCCTTTTTACCCTCGCTACAACTTACTCTCCTGTCAGAGGTGTAATGGGTAATCGTATTCTCCTATTGATTGGATTTGCCAGCTATCCGCTTTATCTGTTGCACGACCAGGTGATGATCTCAATGATCAACAAGATAAACGGACTAATTAGCTGGATGCCAGTTCTATTGATGCCATTATTGCCGCTAGCGTTAGTGCTTTGCATCGCTTGGCTCATTGCGCGGTTTGTAGAGCCGGTTGCCCGCTTTTGGTTACGTAAGGCTTTGTGTGATTGTGCTGCTTGGCTCAAGGCAAAGCGGGGTCATGCAGGCGTATGATAGGCGTTGTTTTACGAGGGGGTTTAGGTAACCAGCTATTTCAGTTTGCTGCTGCAAGAATGTTGTCTACGCGGTGGGAAACGAACGTTGCTTTGGACCTTTCTTTTTACAGCAATAATGCACGACGTCGCTTTCTGCTGGATCGGTTCAAAGTTTCATATGAGACATTCGAAACAACGTCATCGATTGGACGGATTGTGAGTGAAAAAAGTCATCCTTTTGATGTGCGGGTTTTGAACGCGCCTTCCGATTGCATTTTAGATGGCTGTTTCGAATCTTATTGCTACTTTAAAGATGTTGAGGATGTTTTACGCGAAGAACTTGTCGTTGCTGACACTGAAACGATCAGATTGGCCAACAAGCTCCTAACAAACGCAATGGCTGAAGGAACGCCTTTAGTCTCAGTTCATGTGCGTAGAGGTGATTTTTTGACAGTATTTCCCCATATGGTTTTGACCGCAGAACAATACCGGGAAGCTATGTCTTTCTTTTTGTCCTGCACGTTTCTAGTGTTTTCTGATGACCTTGATTGGTGCAGAAATCACTTGAGTGGCGATCGGGTGTATTTCATGGACGGAAAGGATCCAGTCACAGATATGATGGCCATGGCAGCATGCGATCACCATATCTATGCTCATTCGACATTCGGATGGTGGGGCCAGTGGATGAATTCTAACCCCGGCAAGAAAACGCTAACGCTCGACACCTATTTCTTCCCGCCAGATACACCAATTCAGAGTGGGCCCGGTGAATGGATCGTCATTGAAGGGAATAGGTCCAATTGACTTACTATTCTTTACTTACAACCTTGATAAGAATCGTTCTTGGAGATCAAGGTGACTCCTGACCAGCTAAACAAATTTATTACGATCGTTTTCGTAACGATTGATCGGAATCAGGCCGCAAAGCGCTTCGTTCGCTCGGTGAGAAGGCGGTATCCGAAGATACCTATTCTTGCTGCAGACCAGAACGGCCCGACGGATGCAATGACCCAGTTTTACAGGGATCATGGTGTACGAGCGCTATGGCTTCCGTACGACTGCGGCTTGAGTTTCGCGAGAAACAGGGCTTTTGAACAAATCCAAACACGCTACGTGATGTTGGCGGATGACGACTTTATCTTCACTGATGTCACGGAACTGTGTTCACCTATCGAGGTAATGGAGCTCGATCGTCGTATCGGGTTCCTGGGAGGTCGATTGATTGATATCCGAGGACCGAGAAATGGACCCAAGAAGCGCTTTGTCAGAAGATGGGAAAAGCATCTGTTTCTCGATCGACGACTCAATTCCCTGATTTCAGTACCCATCGATTACATGCCGCTCGAATCTGAGAAAATTGCGGGCCATGAAGTCTTTAGATGTGATATGACTTTGAATTGGGGGGTCATGAGGCGGGCTGTCTTCAGCGAAAAAATTCGATGGGACGAGAACATTAAGATCAATGGTGAGCATGAAGATTTTTTTCTTGGGCTAAAAACCAATTCCTGTTGGAAGGTATGCTATCTGCCAGAGTTGTTGTGCGACCATGAACAACCTGATGTTTCTGGTTATCACGCACTTCGTGGAAGACTGGACGGTCGAGAGAGATTGGCGGATAAATGGGGCTTGACCCATCACCTTGAACTGGGAGTTGGATTGAGAAATTACGAAAACTATCTCGCATTCGAGTCCGTGCCGTTGCCTCTGTCACAGCTTAACGTTGTATCTCACGAACCTAAAACCCCGCTGGCTCCATCTCCTGTGTCAAAAAAGGACCCCTCCAAGGCCGAGGCGGACCAACCGTCCCGGGATGTCTTCAGCGATGAGCAGTTTTCGCAAATGAGGCGGGAAAATGCTGCGCTTCATCTGGCACTTGCTCAGCATAAACGAAGAGAGTTGGCCCTGCGGCAAAGTTGGTCGTGGCGATTAACCAAGCCACTTCGAGTGGTTGCTGAGAAAATCTTGAGGTCATTCAAGGCCGAGTGATCCACTGAATCTGGAAACGTTGACAGCACCCTTTGGAAGAGGCGATAGAAGGA
>WTJD01000138.1:19050-46322 GCA_011524975.1 Lysobacterales bacterium | reverse complement strand
GATACCACTTTAGGCACATGACGCCGATGGCAGAGGTGTTATGGTGCAGGGTATGAGAAACAAGCTCCTGATCGGGATTCCCAGCCTGCTGGCGGTTATCTGCCTGGCTCTGATGTTCTGGTACAACCACGAACCCGACCGGTTCGACCCCATCGAAAAGGCTCGGCTGCATGCTGAGGCCCATGGCCACGTGGCGGTAACCGGATACACCACCACCGCCGCGTTGATTGAAACCGTCGAGGTGCTCCTGTCCAAGCGCGGCGGCTACCTGTCCAACGACATCATGCCACCATGGGTTTTCCTGGATAACGTGCCCAACTGGGAGTTTGGCGTGCTGACCCAGGTCAGGGATCTTGGGCGCGCCATGCGGAATGACTTCAGCCGCTCTCAGACCCAGTCAACCGAGGACCTCGACCTGGCCGAAGCAGACCCTCTGTTCCATTACGACAGTGAGCGCTGGATCCCACCGGACACCGAGGGCCGTTACCGCAAAGCCATCGAAGCGACCGAGCGTTACCTGACGCGTCTCTCGGACCCGGCCTCTCCAGGGGCACAGTTTTACGCGCGGGCGGACAACCTGCGCGACTGGCTGGCCATTGTTGAAAAGCGGCTCGGTTCATTGTCTCAGCGACTCTCCGCCAGTGCCGGCCAGGAGCGCCTGAACACGGACCTGTCCGGTGACCCGAACGCCCGGCAGTCGACCGCCGCACCCGCGCTGGTCGAGGTAAAAACACCGTGGCTGGAAATCGATGATGTCTTCTACGAAGCTCGCGGTACAACCTGGGCCCTGATTCATTTCCTCAAGGCCATGGAAGCCGATTTCGACGAGGTGCTGCGTAAGAAGAACGCGGTCATCAGTTTTCGCCAGATCATCAGGGAACTGGAATCCACGCAAGAACCCCTGAGAGCGCCGATGGTGCTCAATGGCTCTCGCTTTGGGGCGCTCGCAAACCACTCCCTGGTCATGGCGAACTACATCGCCCGGGCCAACGCGGCGATCATCGACCTTCGCGCCCTGCTCGCCCAAGGCTGACCCGGTGGGTAACCCGGTGGCTGTGCCTGTGTCTCCGCCTGGGGTATGCTTTGCACCACACAGGCACCCGAAAACCACTTAGGCACGCGCAAAGCACTCAGGGATGGCAAAAAGCCCCGCCCAGGAACGGACCATTCACGAAGCCCCCCTGGACTATGCAGCCAGGCTGGAGCGCCGCGATCCTGCCATCCTGGATCTCATCGTGATCCACTGCACGGAATTGCCGGATCTCAGCACGGCGCGTGAGTTCGGCGAGCGGATTCATTACCCAGAGAGCGGCACCGGCAACGCCGGGCATTTTTACATCGACCGGGACGGCTCTGTTCATTGCTGGGTGCCCGTGAGCCGGGTTGCCCACCACACGCGCGGCTACAATGAGCGCAGCGTGGGCATCGAACTGGTCAATCGCGGGCGGTGGCCGGATTGGTATGATTCGCGGCGCCAGAACATGACGGAGCCCTACACGGAGGAACAGGTCGGGGCGCTTTGCTGGTTGCTGGAGCAACTGAAAGCGCTGGCGCCCGGGCTTCGATGGGTTGCGGGTCATGATCAGCTGGATCGTGCCCTGGTAGCGGCCTCCGATGACCCGGGCAAGAAGGTCAGCCGGAAACTCGACCCTGGACCGATGTTCCCCTGGCCGGATATTCTTGCATCGACAACCTTGGAGCCATTTGCCGGATGACTGAGAACTCACAACGATCCATCCTGGGCAAGTGGGCGTTACACCGACGTTGGGAGGCGCACGTGGTCTTTCCCGGTGTCGGGTGCCTGCTGATCATCGTGATGTATTTCTTTCTGCCACCACCCCTGCAAAAATTCATCGCGCCCGGATTCATAGAAGTGCCGCTGACCGACGGTCGACTGCTGGGCATTCCTCACCTTGCGATGGCGCTGTGCCTCGCGTGGTCCTTGCTCCTGGGCTGGAGCACATTGTTCCTCACGCGCGACCGGGTGGTCTGGTTCATCAGCATCGTGATTATGGTAGCCATCGTGCTGACGGTGATGATGTGGGGGGACGGCCACACGCTGACCTCACGGGCATCAGCGCTGTGGATACTGACGGCCGGCGAAGAGGGTCGCTTATCCGGCATCCTCAGCGAATATCAGGGGCTGCTTGGCCTGGCCGGGTTTGGCCTGTTCACGCTGGTGGTTTTCATCATTCTCCCGCTGCTTTACGGGGACAGCAGAAACCCCGTGGTGGCCATGCTGATTCCCAGCCGCTGGTTGAGCCTGACCGCGCTCATCATGTTTGTTTCCTTTTGGGTGGCTTTCAAGCTTCAAGGCCAGGGCTGGGATCAAGTCGATGGCGCCTCCGGGGCCATTGGCGGCGATTTATCCATTTTCACCAAGCCCGCTTTCGTTTACATGCTCATGCTTTACATGGCCCGGTTGCAGTACCTCACCTGGGTCAGAACAGAGGCGCAGCACTGGAACCCGGCCCAGCGCTATCGGTAGCCCCACCCGGAACATGAACACACCCATCACTCAGCCATCAGCCCGCGGGGGCCTTGCATGAAAAGAATCTGCGTTTACTGCGGTTCCAGCCCTGGTCGCAACCCCGCTTACCTGCACGCTGCGGCTGAACTGGGCCGCAGGCTGGCTGCGCGCCGCATTGGCCTGGTCTACGGCGGCGCGGGGGTTGGCATGATGGGGGCTATCGCCGATGCCGTGCTGGACGCGGGCGGCGAGGCGATTGGCATCATTCCCGAGGCGTTGGCCGTTAAAGAGGTGGCGCATGCCGGCCTGACGGAGCAGCATGTCGTGCATTCGATGCACGAGCGAAAAGCGCTGATGGCGCATATGTCGGACGGCTTTATTGCCATGCCAGGAGGCTGGGGCACTTTTGAGGAGATTTTCGAAGCACTGACCTGGGCTCAGCTGGGTTTTCACGAAAAGCCCTGCGGGCTGCTGAATGTGCAGGGGTATTTCGACCACCTGTTCACCTTCCTTGAGCACGCCATCGAGGAGCAATTCGTCAAGCCGGTGTATCGGGAGATGCTGATTCTGGAAGAACATGCCGACGCCCTGCTGAGACGCTTCGACGATTATCGCGCACCTAAAGTCAAGAAGTGGCTGGGACCTGACGAAACCTGATCACGGCGACACTCCAACACGAAGGACACCCCAGACCATGAATATTCTTTACCCGGTTTTTGCTCTGCTCGCGCTGACCCTGGCGGTGCTGATTCGAATGGGGCTGGCCCGCTATGGTGCCGTGATGCGACGCGAGGCCGATGGCCGGTACTACGAGCTCTACCAGGGCGAGGAGTTGCCGCGGCTGCGCGTTTTATCCAGGCATTATTCCAACCTGCTGGAAACCCCGCCGCTGTTTTATATCGCCTGCATCATTGCGTTTATCACCGGTCAACAGGGTTTGCCAGTCATCATCCTGGCCTGGGCTTATGTCGCCCTGCGCTTCCTGCACACCTTCATTCACCTGTGCGGCAACGTGGTGGTCAACCGCTTCCGGGTGTTTGTGGTCAGCGTGCTGGTTCTGGTCGCTTTACTGGTGGTGCTGTTCGTCGGCATTATCCAGGCAGCTACTCCGCATGTAGCGCCCTGATCGGATCCAGATCCGCCGCCTGTCGCGCGGGATACCAACCAAATACGATGCCGGTGAGCAGACAAATGCTGACAGACAGAATGATGGCGAAGAGGGAAAACGCGAATGGCCATCCCGCAAACTGCTGAATGGCGAAAGCGAGCAACACCCCGAAAAATATTCCGATGAACGCCCCGATTCCCGCCACGGTGGCCGACTCCATCAGAAACTGTTGCTGGATGTCGGTTTTGCGCGCGCCGATGGCCCTCAGGAGCCCGATTTCCCGCGTGCGCTCCAGCACGGTAGCCAACATGATATTCATGATGCCAATGCCGCCGACCAGCAGCGAAATGCCCGCGATGGCCGACATCACTATGGTGAAGATCTTCTGGGTTTGTTGCTGTTGCTTGAGCAGGGCCGCCGGGATCACCAGTTCGAAATCATTTTGCTTGCCGTGACGCCGGCTCAACAGGTGGTTGACCGTGCCCGCTGATCGCTGTGGGTCTGCCTGCTCTGCCAAACGCAGGCGAATGGCGTCCAGCTCGCTTTCCAGTGTTTCAAAGCGGAGGCGTTTGTAGGCGCTCTCCAGGGGCAGGAACACCCGGTTGCGATCACCGCCCAGGCGCACACCCTGAAATTCATCCCGGCTGAGGTCGCGGTCCGCCAACACACCAATCACCTCCAGCCACAGGTGATTGACCTTGATCTTGCGCCCCACCGGATTCATGCCGGGAAACAGATCCCGCGCCGCCTGGGCGCCCAATACGGCGACCTGGGCGAATGTCTGGTTATCCTCCGGCGTGATGGTTCTCCCGGCGGCTATCCGCAGGCTGGCCAGGTCAAAGTAGGAAGCGGTGACCGCCAGTACCTGGGCATCGCTGGAGGCATGCAGGCTGAACAGACTCCAGGTTTTGATTCTTTTCTCTTCGCTGACAGCCTCGACACTCGGCATGCTCTCGCGAATCGCCCGGACATCGCTGCGGGACAGACCGACACTGTGTTCACGTATCTCCAGCAGTGTTTCCTGGTCGAAATCGCGGCTCTGGACCAACAGGTTGCGAAGCCCCATGGACTCGATCAGACGCAACGCTTCCTGCTTGGCCCCCTCGCCGATGCTGAGCATCGCGATCACCGCGCCCACGCCAAAGACCATACCCAGCAGCGTCAGCGCCGTGCGCAGCTTGTGTTGGCGCAACTGCGCCAGCGCCTGTTTCACCGCGTCGCGACTGAACGAACCGGAACGGCTCATGCGTCTTCCCGCTCCGGTGGAAACAGTGCAATTTCATCACCCGCCTGGAGACCGTTCAGCACCTGAGACCGGTTGGCGCCCCTGACGCCCAATTCCACCGCCTGACGAACCAGCTTGCCGCCATCACGTACCAATACCCAATCGCCCTCCTCGTCCTGGAAAACCGCCTGGTTGGGCACGGCGATGGTCTCCGCAATCCGCGTGATATGTATTTCCGCCGTTACCGCCGCATCAGGCGTGATCCACTCGGGGTCGGATTGGTCCAGGCCAACGGTCACGGTGAAGTACTTGACGGGGTTCTCTCGTTCAATCGGGGCTGCCGTCGCGCTGATCGTGCTGACTTTTCCGCTCAGGGGGCGACCAGGAAAGGCGTCTATGTTAACCGTCACTTCCTGGCCCATCGCCAGGCCCACCGCTTCGGTTTCCAGCACGTAGAGCACCGCCTCCATTTTCCCCAGGTTGGGAATGCTGGCGATCTTGTTGGCAGGAAACACGGTAGTACCCACGTCCACCTGCTGGCCCCACCACGTTTTCTCATACACAAAAAAACCGTCGTGCGGCGCGCGCACCTCGAACTGGTCCAGTAAGGATTTGTGCTCCTGGTACTGTGACTCCTGGGTGCTTCGCTGCGCGTTCAGCACGGCGACCTCCGCATTCTGCAGGTCGCTGTAGTTATCTTTTTTTCCCTCGAAGTGCCCCGACTTGTATTCCAGCAGGGCTTTGTCCCGCATGGCGTCAATGATCTCAAACCGGGAATACGCCAATTCATTGTCAATGGTGAACGTGTCCGCCATGAGTTTCTCAATTTCAACCAGATCGAGCTGATTACCCAGTTCGGACAGCTGGCGCTCGAGTTCGCGCTCCTTGCCCAGCACCTGTAAATCGACCTTGTCGATTTCCAGCCCGGCCTGCCGGGCGCGCAGTTCCGCGTCCGATATGTCGAAACGGGCCACGACCTCGCCCTCGCGGACCCAGCCATAGTTGGGGGCCAGCCACTCGATGGTTCGGGGGTTACGGCTGCCGGGCGGCGGCTGAATGGGGGTCGATTCCGCCGCGCGAAGTTCTCCGCGGCTGATCAATGAAATGGAGAACACTTCACTGGCCAGCTCGAGCGTCTCGACCGAATCCACTTCGTTCGCTCCGCAGCCAGCCAGGGTCGCGGCAGCCAGGACAAGCAGCATGCTTCGTTTCATGGGCCGCTGCTCCTTGTCAGTGCCCGGCGCATGATGATCTCGGCGTTGACGCTCATACCCGGGCGCATCAGCTCCGGATCCGGGTTATGCAGCGTGACCGTGGCATCAAAAACCTTGGCCGGCTGGTTAACTGAACGCGTATGTACGACCGAGGCGACCTGGGTGATCTCGCCCTCAAAGGTGCGATCAGGCGCCGCATCCAGCTTGAACCGCACAGGCAGGCCCACAGCGATCCTGGCAGACTCGCGCTCGGGGACTTCCAGGTGCACTTCCAACTGGCGCAAATCAGGAAACTCAATGACCCTTCGGCCCATCCAGACATTATCGCCAACGCTGTGCTTGTTGTTGCGGCGGTCGGTCGTGTGAATGACAACGCCCTGGTCAGGCGCCTTGATGGTCATGGAAGCGATTGAACCTTCCAGTTGAGCCACCTCTGCCTGCAGGACAGCGGTCTCCCGCTCGAGGATGGTCTCCTCGGTTTGTTGAATCCTCTGCTCCTTCGCCAGCTCCTCCTCGCGCAGTTCCAGGTTGACCAACGCAAGCTCCAGCAGCAGCTGGTTTTCCCGGTAATCACGGCTGGCCAGCAGCTCAGCGGGTATGTCCGCCTTCAGGCGCGCCTTGTCCAGGGCCGCGCGGGCTTCTTCAACCCTGAGATTTAATTCCGCCAGCTGTTCCCGACCCAGAATCACCTGCTTTTCCAGCTCCTTCTCTTTTTCGTTCAGGGCATTGCGTTTATCCCGAACCTTGGTCATCAGATCCTGGGAATCAAACCTCAACACGGGCATGCCCGCCCGGACCTGCGAACCGTCCGGCGCCATATATGAGATGGTGTAATTCCAGATGTCCGGAATTGCAGGCGGCCCAAAATAACGGGAGTTGGCGGAGCGAAGCTCTCCGGTCACATTCACAACAACATCACTGACATCGCCAGAGGTCACCGCATCGTCTCCGCCATCGAGCTTGCAACCGGTCAGCACCAGGGCCGCGAGCAGCCACAGGGTTGGGAACAGGCAACGTTTCATGACCTCGACTCCACCAGAACGCTCATGCCGGGAAGCAGACCGTCAGGCTGCTTGCCGTCGAAGGTAACAATGCCCTCAAAATAAACCGAATCCCCCCATTCCTGGCGCTTCGAGCCACTGTCGAACACGGTTTGGATCACGCCGAGAAACTCGGTTTCGGGCATCGCGTCCAGCACGATTCTGACCGGTTCCCCCGGCCTGACCCTTGGCCGGTCGACGCTGTTGATCCAGACTTTGACCGCGAGGTCTTGAGTGTTGGCAACTTCAGCGATCCGAAAACTCGTCCGCACCGTGTCGCCTTCCTGGAATTTCGCGCGCGTCCACGGGTGGCTGCCGTAAATGACGTAGCCATCCTGCAGCGCCTGAATCGAAAAACTCTCGAGCATTTCACCCCACCAGGCGTTCTGAAGATCGTTTTTCTGATTGTCCAGCCCGGCTTGATATACGCGGTCATCAAGGCTTTTTTCCTTGTCGGCCAGTTGCTTTCGTGCATCCTCCACGGCGGTAACCGCCTGCTCTCTCGCCAGTTGGTTGTCGGCATATTCGATAGCGCCGATCAAGGTTTCCGGCACCTCGGCTTTCATGCTGGCAAGCTTGAGATTGATTTCCGCCTGCTGCAACTGGAAACGGGCTTGGGCGTGTTCTTTTTCCAGCCTGGCCACGTCGCGCTCCGCTCTCGCCTGTTCGGTTCGCACCGTCTCCGCCTGCTGTTCCATCGCCCTGGCTGCCTCGGTGCCATCGAACTCCACCACGACTTCACCGGCGCGAACCAGCGTGCCCTCCGGGACCATGTGACTGATTCGGGCCTGCCAGTTGGTCGTGAGTGGGACAATCACATCCTGGGCCTCGCGCGAAAACACTTCGCCGGTCAACAGCAGTGGGGATGCGCTCACCCAGCCCGCCGAAGTCAAACCACAACACAAAAGAATGAGACTAGTGCAGCGCACGGGATTCCTCCTGCGTAATTTTGCCGTCCATCATGACAATCTGGCGGTCCGCGCATTCCGCGATTTCCGGCTCATGAGTCACCATAACGATGGTCTGCCCATCGCGATTGAGCTCCTGCAGCAGGTCCATGATGGCGTCGGAGGTGCTGGAATCTAAGTTGCCTGTGGGCTCGTCGGCCAGCACCACGCGGGGTTGGTTGATCAACGCCCGGGCGATAGCGACCCGCTGGCGTTGCCCGCCGGACAATTCGTTAGGCCGGTGATCCAGTCGGTTGGACAAATCCACTCGCTCCAAAAGCGCTCGCGCCCGATCGGAGTCCGCGTCGCTCAAACCCGACTCGTGGTACCGACGTGGCAACAACACGTTTTCCAGCACCGTGAGTCTCGGTAACAGGTGAAAGCTCTGAAAAATGAAGCCCATGTAGCGGTTACGCACCGCCGAGAGGGCATCATCGTCCATTCCGCTCACCTCGTGCTCGTCCAGCAGGTAACGACCGCCATCCGGGCGGTCCATGCAGCCCAGCATGTTGAGCAGGGTGGACTTGCCGGAGCCTGACCGGCCCATGATGGCCACGAAATCGCCCTTGGCAATAAACAGGTCGACCTCGTCCAGCGCCCGTATTGTCTGCCCGCCCACCTGGTATTTGCGTGAAATTTTTTCCAACGTAATCATGCTATCAATCAATGCTCTTCCTCAGGCGCTGCGCTTGCCGCCCGCTTGATGGACCATGAATCGGCGCACAAGTTTAATCACGACGCGCTCGGGGTATCACCCTGCCACGAATATTTTCTACAATTTACGCCGATCCGACGGCTGGCAGCGTTTTTCGGAATCAAGCGGGAACATCCACCAGCAAGCACGCCCGCAGCGGTGCCGGGTGGCCTTCTACCGTTTTGCATGGATCCTCCGGGTCCAGGCATTCACGAAGAGATTCAAAGGTCATCCACTCCGTGCTCCGTTGTTCTGTTTCGCTGGTCGGTGTGACATCAAGAACCCTGCCCGCTGGAAGCCCCGCCTGACGCAGCCAACGCTGCAACCGCGGAACCGAAGGCACGGACCAGACATTTCTCATTCGCGCGTAGCGCCCCTGGGGCCGGAGTTCGCGCTCCTCGTTGCCTTCGAGCACCAGGGTTTCCAACACCAACTGCCCACCGGGTTTTACCTGGCCAAACAGGTGCCGCAAGTGCCCGCACGCGTCTTTTCGGTGATAGAGAACGCCCATGGAAAACACCGTGTCGAAGCATCGGCGGGCCTCGGGGAGTGCTTCAATGCCCAATGGCAGCACGAAATTATTGACGGCGCCGGAATAGTGGCGTGCAGCCAGCCATTGCATGACAAAAACCAACGTGGGATCAAGCCCGACGACACAATCTGCCCCCGCGCCGAGCATGCGCCAGCCGTAGTAGCCATTACCGCAACCCACATCGAGAACTAGCCGGTCGGACAGGTCAAGGTGCGGGGCAAGCCGTGACCACTTCCAGTCCGACCGCCACTCCGTATCGATGAACTGACCACCCACATCCAACGGCCCTTTGCGCCAGGGGTGCAGGTCCATGAGGCTCGCTTTCAGCCGGCCCTGGTCCGCAACCGGCCGGCCCAAGACCGGGGCCTTTGCTGAACCGTCCAGCAAAGGCTCTGCCGGAGGCAAACGGTCCAGCGCCGCTCGCCAGCGTGGCATATCTCCGTGCCGGGACGCGTCGAGTTCATGCTGGCTCTGCTCAATCAACGGTAGCAGCCACTGCAAAGCAGCCTGGCCCTCGGCCTTGGCACGAAGGTCCCGGTAGATATCACTGCTCACTTGAGCGCCAGGTAGCTGCAAAAACTGAAACACTGGAACCAGCGATCGACCTGGGCGAAGCCGGCAGATGCCAGTCGGCGGCGGTGCCTCTGTTCGGTGTCGGCCCGCAGCACGTTTTCCAAAGCCGCTCTTTTTCCTGCGATTTCGAGGTCAGAGTATCCCTTGGCCCGCTTGAAGTCCTCGTGCAGTGCCGTTTGCCTGGCCTGGTCGGCGTCCTCAGCAAACCGTATTTTCTCGGAAAGAATGAGCACGCCACCCTCATTGAGCCCCGCGTGGATGTTCCGGATGAGTTCGTCACGACGTTGAGGGTCGATGAACTGCATGGTGAAGTTCAGCACCACGACCGAGGCATTTTCAACCCGCGTATCGAGCACATCGGCCTCCCGAATCTCAATGGGTATCTCACCCGGTGACGCTCCGAGCTTTTCCTGGAAGGCCTTGACCATCGCCGCCGAGTTGTCCACGGCCACCATGCTGACCGGACGGACATTGACCGCGCTGCGCATCGCGAGGCTGCTGGCGCCCAGCGAACACCCGAGGTCGTATAACACGCTGCCTGGCTGGGCATAGCGGCGCGCGATCAGGCCGGTCATGGGAACCACCCACTCGTAGCCTGGCACCGACCGTCCGATCATGTCCGGAAACACCCGCACCACTTTCTCATCGAAGACGAAGCGGCCGGACATGCCGGTGTCGGTTTGATAAATGGCGTCCTTCTCACTCATGGTTTATCGGCATGGTTCAGTGGCCTGTTTCAGGCGCTGTATGACTTCTGGGTCATCGCATGTGGCGCAAAGTTTGCTATCTTTGAGGGTGGAGAAAACGAGTCCATACGCTTTGCCCGGGGCGCTCGCCCCCAGTATCGCACAGGACATCAACCCGACATCTTATAGAGGAACGGTCCGATGATGGAAAGCGCATTGATCTGGGCATTGATTTTTGTCGTCCTGGCGGTCGTGACCGTCCGGAAGGCCGTCATCATTGTGCGCCAGGGTTACGAGTACACCATAGAACGCTTCGGGCGTTACAAGGCATCTTTCAACCCCGGTTTTCACCTCATACTTCCCTTTGTCAATCAGGTTGGACACAAGGTGAACATGATGGAGCGGGTGCTTGACGTTCCTTCCCAGGAGGTCATCTCCAAGGACAATGCCGTGCTGACGGTAGATGGCGTGGTTTTTTTCCAGGTGCTGGATGCCGCCAAAGCCGCATACGAAGTCTTCCGCCTGGAACATGCCATTCTCAACCTGACCATGACCAATATCCGGACGGTGCTGGGCTCGATGGACCTCGATGACGCATTGTCCAAGCGCGACGACATCAACGCCAGGCTGTTATCCGTCGTAGACGAAGCAACCACCCCGTGGGGCGTGAAAGTCACGCGAATCGAAATCAAGGACATCAGCCCGCCCATGGACCTCGTTGATGCCATGGCCAAGCAGATGAAAGCGGAGCGCATCAAGCGAGCGACGATTCTCGAAGCAGAAGGCGCCCGGCAGTCTGACATTTTGCGCGCTGATGGCCAGAAGCAGGCGGCCATTCTCGAGGCCGAGGGGCGTAAAGAGGCCGCTTTTCGCGACGCTGAAGCCAGAGAGCGGTTGGCCGAAGCCGAGGGCAAGGCAACCACGATGGTCTCAGAGGCCATCGCGACCGGTGATATCCAGGCCGTGAACTATTTTGTCGCCCAGAAATATGTTGAAGCGCTGGGTGCGTTCGCCGAAAGCCCCAACCAGAAAACCCTGCTGCTGCCCATGGAGGCGACCAGCGTTCTTGGCAGCCTCGCGGGCATCGCTGAGTTGGCCAAGGCCACGCTCGGCAAAGACGGAAACGAGGCGCGATAATGGGCTGGCTCGATGAGATCGTATTCTGGCACTGGTGGATCATCGCCGGCCTGTTGCTGATCCTGGAATTGATTTTGCCGTCTTTCTTTTTCCTGTGGCTCGGCATCGCCGCGGCGGCCACCGGGTTTGTATTGCTGGTGCTGCCTTCCATGCCGATGGAAATGCAGTTGGTCATTTTCTCCGTCGCCACGGTCATCGCTGTCCTGGCCTGGAGAAAGTATCGGGAAACCAGGCCCGTTGAGTCAGATCAGCCCAACCTCAACAGGCGGGGCCAGCAGTATGTAGGCCGCGTGTTCACGCTGGACCGGCCCATTGAAAACGGAGTGGGCAAGGTGGAGGTGGATGATTCCACCTGGCGCGTCAAGGGCCCTGACCTGCCGGCGGGTACACACGTCAAGGTCACGGGCGTTGATGGCGTGGTCTTCGTGGTGGCCCGAGAGGAAAACCACCACTGACCGGGCTGGGCCACCCCCCCTGTCTGCCCACCTCGGCCGACAGGCTTCGTCCTTTTCTTCAGTCCGCTTCAAGCCTTAGCTATACTGGCGTCTGAGTTTTCTGGCAGGATTCCCATGACTTTTCAGGACTTCATCAACCGCCTGTTGACTTACTGGGCGGAGCAGGGTTGTGTGTTGATTCAGCCCCTCGACATGGAGGTGGGCGCGGGCACGTTCCACCCGGCGACTTTTTTGCGGGCCATCGGGCCCGAGCCCTGGCACTCGGCCTATGTTCAGCCCTCCCGGCGACCCACCGATGGCCGTTATGGCGACAACCCCAACCGGCTGCAGCACTACTACCAGATCCAGGTGGTTCTCAAGCCATCTCCTGAAAACATCATGGAGCTCTACCTGGGCTCGCTCCGCGAACTTGGGCTCGACCCGGAAGTGCATGACATCCGGTTCGTTGAGGACAATTGGGAATCACCCACGCTGGGGGCGTGGGGGCTGGGCTGGGAAGTCTGGCTCAATGGCATGGAAGTGACGCAGTTCACGTATTTTCAACAAGTGGGTGGGCTCGAATGCAACCCGATCATGGGAGAAATCACCTACGGCACCGAACGCCTCGCCATGTATCTGCAGGGCGTCGACAGCGTTTTTGATCTCGTCTGGTCAGACAAGGGCGGGCGCGTGGTGACCTATGGAGATGTGTATCACCAGAACGAAGTTGAACAGTCACACTACAACTTCGAACATGCCGATGTAGCGTCCCTGTTTGCATGGTTCGACACCTGCGAAGCCCAGGCTGCCCGGCTGGTCGAGGCGGGGCTGCCGCTTCCCGCTTACGAACAGGTGCTCAAAGCATCACACACCTTTAACCTGCTGGACGCGAGGCGCGCGATTTCCGTCACCGAAAGGCAGCGATACATTCTTCGGGTTCGGGATGTTGCGCGCCAGGTGGCCGAAGCCTACTACAGCAGCCGCGAAGCGCTTGGTTTTCCGGGCGCCAGGGGGGTGGAGCATGAATGACGCCCGTCACCATACGCTGCTGATCGAGCTGGGCTGCGAAGAGTTGCCGCCCAAATCACTGGACCGCCTGGCCGCCGCGTTTTTTGCCGGCGTCTGTGACCGGCTCGACAAATCAGGCATTGGGTTCGATCGAGATGCCAGCCGCCCGTTGTTCAGCCCCCGCCGCCTGGCCATGACGATCGCCGCAGTCGCCGACCGCCAACCTGACCGGGAGATCGAGCGCAAAGGCCCGGCACTTCAAGCGGCTTTCGATGAGGCCGGCAACCCGACGGCCGCAGCGCAAGGGTTCGCAAAATCTGTGGGCTGCGAGGTGTCCGAGCTGGAGACCCTGAAAACCGAGAAAGGTGAATGGCTGTATCTGCGTGTCCAGCAGGCCGGCAAAGCGCTGGATGAGCTGCTGTTGCCGATTCTTCAAGAATCGCTGGATGCGCTTCCCGTGGCCAAATCCATGCGCTGGAGCGATCATGATTTCAGCTTCGTGAGGCCCGTCCAATGGCTGGTGATACTGCACGGAGATCGTCTCATTGACGGCCGCCTGTTTGGAAAACAGTCCGCCCGCCATTCCTTTGGCCACCGAATTCACCACCCCGGCCCCGTCGTTCTCGATCAGGCGGCGAACTACCTTGAAGCGCTCGAACAGGCCCGTGTGCTCGTAGATCCCGCGGTGCGAAAACAACGAATCCAAGATTCAGTCCATAAAATGGGTGCTGAATCAGGTGGTGAGGCGCGAATCACCGACAGCCTTTTGGCCGAGGTCAACAACCTGGTTGAATGGCCGGTACCCGTGGCCTGCTCATTCGAGGATGAGTTCCTGGAGGTGCCGCAGGAGGCCTTGATCGCGAGCATGGAAGACCACCAGAAATTTTTCCCTGTTTTGGACCCGAACAGCGGCAAACTGCAATCCAGTTTCATCGCTGTGGCCAATTTGGACAGCCGCGACTTTGACGCAGTGCGGCAGGGTTTTGAGCGCGTCATCCGCCCCCGGCTGGCCGATGCTCAGTTTTTTTGGGAACAGGATCGAAAACAACCTCTTGAGGCCAGCCGTACCGCACTGGAACGCGTGGTGTTCCAAAAGAGCATAGGCACAGTTAGCGACAAATCATCTCGGATGGCCCATTTATCGAAGAAGATAGCCGAAATTTCCGGGGAAAACGAAGAGCAGGCAGCGCGCGCGGCGCTTTTGTGCAAATGCGATCTTGTCAGCCAGATGGTCGGGGAGTTTCCCGAACTGCAGGGCACCATGGGCGGATACTATGCCCTGGATTCGGGAGAGCCAGCGGCGGTTGCGCAGGCGGTTTCCGAGCATTACCAGCCGCGGTTTTCCGGTGATGCCTTGCCATCCAGCCCGCTGGGCCAGGTGGTTTCCCTGGCAGACCGGGTCGATACACTGGTGGGTATCTTTGCCGCGGGCTTGAAGCCTACCGGCAACAAGGATCCGTTCGCTTTGCGCCGGGCCGCGCTCGGTTCGGTTCGCCTTCTTACAGAGACCCGGCTCGACCTCAATCTGGACCAACTGCTGGCGCTGGGCGCCAACGCCATGGCGCCCTTTATGACGGTATCACCCGATGTTTTGCTGGATGTCCGCGGCTTCATACTTGACCGCGCCCGACAGTATTTCCGGGACAACGGCGCGGATACCCGGCTGGTCAATGCGGCGCTGGCGGCTCCGCTGAGCACCTTGAGCGACCTCAAAGCGCGCATTGACGCGCTCGGCGCGTTCATCCAGCGGCCAGAGGCGGAGGCCCTGGTTGCAGCCAACAAACGCATCGGGAACATCCTGCGAAAGGCAGATGTTGAGTTTTCGAGCACAATAGACCCAGATAGGCTTGTTTTAGCCGAAGAAAAGGACCTTTTCGACGAAGTTAGCCGGCTTGAGGCATCGCTTCCAGAGACGTTTGCCGCCGGAGATTATTCGGCCGCCCTGGCGGACCTGGCGGGTCTGCACGGGGCCATCGACCAATTCTTCGAGCATGTAATGGTCATGGTGGAAGATGAGGCCCTGCGCGACAGTCGCCTGGCGCTGTTAGAACGCCTGAAGTCGCTCTTTGACCGGGTCGCTGACCTTTCAAGAGCGGGATGACCGAGTACGCCTGCCGTTTGCTGATTGTCAGCAGGGATCTTCTGACGGCCCTGGCCGGGTCTTCATCCGGGGATTTTGTTTACCGGCAACTGGCTAATCTCAACCGCCGGGGCGTGTTGATGCTGCTAACAGCATCCGCGCCGGATCACTGGGTTCCCACAAGAGGCAGCGTAGACGACGCCATGGAGGAACAGGGCCGAATCGAGGACCGCATGCGTCGGATGGGTGGCGAATTTGACGGTGTTTACTACGTGGCCCGCTCATTGCTGACCCAGGACAGAAACCGAAGAGGCGCACTACAGGACATTCTTCGCCGTTACGCCCTGGAAGCCCACGAATCCTGCCTGTTGAGCGGCAGTAAGCCCTTTGTAAAAGCAGCGGCTCGCCTGGGGTTGAACACCCTGGATACCACCGCTTCGCCCAAGGGCATCAGCCAACTGATCGAGGAAATAAAGCCAATACAATCAGAGGCTTGAGGCTTTTCCCGGGGTCTGGCGCGGCCATCCAAACAGCGCCTGGGTGTCAGACGTCCAGGTTAGAAACTTCAAGCGCGTTGGATTCGATAAAGTCCCTTCTCGGCTCTACCTCATCCCCCATCAAGGTGGAGAAGATCTCGTCGGCGACGTACGCGTCCTCGATGGTGACCTGCAGCAGTCTTCTCGTTTCAGGGTTGACCGTGGTGTCCCAAAGCTGATCGGGGTTCATTTCACCCAGGCCCTTGAAGCGCTGAATTGAGCGCCCTTTCCGGCTCTCCTGCATCAGCCATTCGTGTGCCTCACGGAAGTCTTTGACCTCTTGCTCCTGGCTACCTCTTCGCACCAATGCCCCTGCCTGGATCAAGCCAAAGAGCTTCTCGGACAGCCGCCCAATGAGCCGATATTCCGGTGAACGGAAAAAGTCACGGCGGATGGTCCGCTCCTCGACCACGCCGTGGTTTCGCTTGCGCAACAGCAGGTCAAGCCCTTCTTCCCCTTCTATCGGGCTGAGTTGATACTCCACGCTATCCGGGGTGCCCTGGTTCATGCGATCACTGATCAACTCACACCACGCAGCCACTTTTTTCGCATCCCATTCTTGCGAGAAACGCTCTGCGTCAATCAATACCTCCAGGAACCGGTACTCATGCCGGTTTCCGATGCGTTGGCTGGCCTCCGTGGCCGCCATGTATTCTCTCATCAGGCTTTCCAGCGCCTCTCCAGACACGCCAGGCGCTTCAGCTGCAGTCACCAGCGTGGCATTGTCCAGCGCGCGGGCCAGAAGGTACTCATTCAGTTCGGTATCGTCTTTCAGATAGTGCTCTTGCTTACCATGCTTGATCTTGTATAACGGCGGCTGGCCAATATAGATGTGACCACGCTCGATCAGCTCAGGCATCTGACGATAGAAAAAGGTCAACAGCAGTGTGCGAATATGCGAACCGTCCACATCCGCGTCGGTCATGATGATGATCCGGTGATACCGCAGCTTGTCCGGATCGAACTCGTCACGCCCAATGCCACAACCCAGTGCCGTGATCAGGGTTCCAACCTCCGCAGACCCTAACATCTTGTCAAACCTGGCTTTTTCGACATTCAGGATCTTGCCCTTAAGGGGCAGGATCGCCTGGTATTTACGGTTTCTGCCTTGTTTCGCGGACCCGCCCGCTGAATCACCCTCGACGATAAAAAGCTCTGACAGCGCGGGGTCTTTTTCCTGACAGTCCGCCAGCTTTCCAGGTAGCCCGGCGACATCCAGCACGCCTTTTCGCCGCGTCATTTCACGCGCTTTTCTGGCGGCCTCGCGCGCCCGGGCCGCGTCCACCACCTTGGCGGTGATGGTTTTGGCTTCTGTTGGGTTCTCCAACAGGAAATCTTTCAGCTCTCTGGTGACCAATGATTCAACGATCGGCTTAATCTCTGATGAAACCAGCTTGTCTTTGGTCTGGGATGAAAACTTTGGGTCCGGTGTTTTCACGGACAAAACCGCGATCAAGCCCTCACGTGCGTCGTCCCCGGTCATGCTGATTTTGCTTTTCTTGGCGGCGCCACTTTCTTCAATGTACTGGTTGATGGTGCGTGTCAGTGCCGCCCTGAAGCCAGCAAGGTGCGCCCCGCCATCTTTTTGCGGGATGTTGTTGGTGAAGCAAAACACCGTTTCCTGGTAGGCGTCGGTCCACTGCAACGCGACCTCTACACCGGTCCCGTCGGTTTCACCCGAAAAGTGCATCACGGTGGCATGCAACGGCGTACGCTTGCGCGCCAGATGCTCGACGAAAGACCGGATGCCGCCTTCAAACTCAAAAAGATCTGATTTTCCTGAACGCTCGTCCTCCAACCGGATGCGCACCCCGGAATTGAGAAAACTGAGTTCTCTCAGACGTTTAGCCAGGATGTCATAGTGGAACTCGGTGTTAGAAAAAATCTGCTCACTGGGCAGAAAGCGAATGGATGTGCCGGTGCTTTCACTGTCACCGGTTTGGGTCAGCGGGCCTTCAGGCACGCCCAAATGGTAAGTCTGGCGCCAGACATGCCCGTTGCGCAGGATTTTCAGGTCAAGGGTATCGGAGAGCGCATTGACGACCGAAACACCAACACCGTGCAGGCCTCCGGACACTTTGTAGGAATTATCGTCAAACTTACCCCCGGCGTGCAGCACGGTCATGATGACTTCGGCCGCGGACCTGCCCTCTTCCTCGTGCATGTCCACCGGGATGCCCCGACCGTTGTCACTCACGCTGACAGAGCCATCCACATGAATCATGACGTCAATCTGGTCGCAGTGGCCCGCCAGGGCCTCGTCAACCGAGTTATCAACCACCTCGAACACCATATGGTGCAGACCGGTTCCGTCATCGGTATCACCGATGTACATCCCGGGCCGCTTACGCACGGCGTCCAGGCCTTTTAGAACCTTGATACTACTGGAGTCGTAATCTTTACGGTCACTCATGAAACACACTTCCGGATTGCAGGGGCTGCCGGAAATCTGTCCGGTGCCCATTCAAAGAATTCTGGGTTTGGCGCCACGGCTCTGTGGCGCCCGAGACGGGTGTAATTATACCACTTTCAGGGCTTTACTACCCTGTCAGGCCACCGTGACAGCGCCGTGTTCCACGTGGAACACGCGTGCACTGGCGGCTTCGCTGATCACGCGTTCATCCAGCGTGGTTCCTGTCACCCATATTTGTGCGCCACTGGTCAGACCGGTCCTGACCACATTGGACTGGTGGCGCCCATCGAACTCCGATGCCAGGTCATCCAGCAACAGAACCGGTGTGACGCCGGTAGCGGCTATCGACTCGGCCTGAGCCAACATCAGTGCGGTCGCCAGTATTTTCATTTCGCCACGCGACAGGGAATCGCGCGCGGCATGCGCTCCGGAACGAAAGGTCAGATCCGCTCGATGGGGCCCCGGCCCCGTCATGCCCCGATCGAGGTCACGCGACATGGCCTGCTCCAATGCGGTGCGCAGACCATCCCCACTCCACCCCTTTTGATACCGCATCGTAATTTCACCCAACTGCGGTGAAAGCCCGGTCAGCAAAGGCGGGAGCTTCTCTTTCAGGACGGTTAACTGCTGCTGTCGGAGTTGATGTATCTGCTCGCCCAGGTCTGCCACCAGGGGGTCAAGGCTCTTTACCATGGCGGCATCACCTCCTCGCAGTGCAGCATTTCGCTGCCTGATCGCGCGCGAGTAACGTCGCCAGGTGGATAGAAAACCATGTTCCACGTGGAACACACCCCAGTCCAGATAACGCCGGCGACCGTCTGGCGGCCCGCTGACCAGTAAATGGCTGTTCGGTTCGAGCAGCACCAGGGGAAGGCTCTCTGACAACTCGCTGAGCTGTTTGACCTCTTGCCCGTCTTTGCGCGCTCGCCAGTGACCTGCAGATCGCTCGAGCCCCAGGGAGAGGGTTCGAGTGGTGTTTTCACTGATCCGCGCGCTGATTAAAAACTGGTCCGCGTGGGGCCCGATTAGTGTAGCGACCTGTCCGGTGCGAAAAGAGCGGCCCTTGGCGAGTATCATCAAGGATTCAATAACCGTGGTCTTCCCGGCGCCGTTGTCTCCCACCAGGAAGTTCAGGCAGGAATCAGCATCGATATCGGCGCCGCCGATATTCCTCAAGTTATTGATATTTAAGGAATTAATTAACAAGTTTTGCCGTTAGAAGACGCTTTTGCTTCGTTCGCTGCCTCACGCTGCCGGGGTGAGCATCAAGGCCAGGGCAAACTACAGTTTCAGAGGCATGACCACGTGCCGGTTGAGATCTGAATCCGGCGGCGAGATGAGGCAACTGCTGTTCGCGTCTTTCAGCTCCAGGGAAACCTGTTCCGTTTCTATCGCCATTAAGGCATCCAGCAGGTAGGTGACATTGAAGCCCACCGCCAACGAATCGAAGTTCATTTCGGCCTCGATCTCCTCGATCGCCTCTTCGTGCTGCGGGTTGTGCGCGATGATTTTCAAAACGCCCGCCGCCGCTTCAAGGCGGACGCCGCGGTATTTTTCATTGGATAAGATGGCCGCTCGCTGCAGCGCCTGGGTGAACGGGCCCCGGTCAACCAGGATTTGCTTGTCCGCGCCTACGGGTATCACAGCCTCGTAGTCAGGAAAGCGTCCATCAATCAGTTTGGACGTGAATTTCGTGCCTTCCTTGGCCAGTCTCACGTGATTGCGCCCCAGCGCCAGTGTCACAACGTCTTTCTTCTCATCCGTCAGCATTCTGACCAGCTCCATCACACCTTTTCTGGGCACGATGACCTGCCGATCCTGCTCCAGCCCGGATTTGTCGTGGTAATCGCAAACCGCCAGCCGGTGCCCGTCGGTCGCCACGGTGCGGAGCGCGCCGCCGCGGAAATCTAGCAACAGGCCATTGAGATAGTACCGAACGTCCTGGTTGGCCATCGCGAAAGCGGTTTTATCCAGCAGCTGCTTCAGCCCGTTCTCAGGCAAAGGAACTTCTTCCAATGTTTCCACGTGGTCCGTGGCGGGGAACTCGGTTGCCGGCAGCGTGGACAGCGTGAAGCGGCTGCGTCCGGCCATCATGGTGGCTTTTTCTTCACTCACCGAAAAGGTGATCGCAGAACCATCAGGGAGCGCTCTAACGATGTCCAGAAGCTTGCGCGCCGGCACCGTGATTTCACCCTCCTGCGCCACCTCGGCGGAAACGGTCCCCACCAGCTCCACTTCCATGTCCGTACCCGTCACCGCGAGTGTGTTGTCCCTGGCCACCAGCAGGAAGTTGGCCAGTACGGGCAAGGTTTGTCTGCGTTCAACCACACCGACAACCTGGCTCAGGGGCTGGAGGAAGGATTCTCTCTGGATGCTGAATTTCATGTCCGGGTCCTTAATGATTTTAAATCTATCTTATATTTAAAAATCAGTAGTAATTGATGGCTGTGCATGTGTTGAAAAGGCGTTTTTCAATAATAAAAACAATGCTTTGCCTGAAATCTAATCCTGTAAACCAAGGGGACTGCCTGTGCATAAGCTGTGTGCGATATCGGCCTCAAATTTTATCCATGGGTTATCCACAACTTCCCCGTGTTGTTATACCTGATGACATCCACAACTACGTCGTCAACTCTCGTAGCAACCTGGCTTTGTCTTCTCGAATCTTGCCGTCGGTATCGCACAGTTCCTCAATTTTACGACATGCGTGGAGCACCGTGGTATGGTCGCGCCCGCCAAAAGCGTCGCCAATCTCCGGCAGGCTGTGTTCTGTTAACTCTTTGGATAAGGCCATGGCCATTTGACGGGGCCGGGCAATGGTCCGTGTGCGGCGCCGTGACAGCAGATCAGCCACGCGAATTTTGTAGAACTCGCTGACGATGCGCTGGATGTTTTCAATGGTGATCAACCGGTCATGTACGGTCAGCAGATCGCGCAGAACCTCACGGGCAAACTGCTCCGTGATGTCCCGGCCGCTGAACTTGGCATTGGCAAACAGCGTATTGAGTGCGCCTTCCAGGTCGCGAACATTGGAACGCATGCGCTTTGCGATCAGGAACGCGACGGCCTCGTCGAGCTGCGTTCCGCGCTCCTGGGCCTTGTTGAGCAAAATGGCCACCCGGGTTTCGAAATCAGGCGGCTCGATGGCGACGGTCAGACCCCAACCAAAGCGCGATCGGAGACGGGCTTCGAGGCCTTCGACCTCCTTGGGGTATCGATCGCAGGTCAGGATGATCTGTTGTTTGCTTTCCAGCAGCGCGTTGAAGGTGTGGAAAAACTCTTCCTGCGTGCGGTCCTTGCCGGCGAAAAACTGAATATCGTCAATGAGCAAGGCTTCCGCGCTGCGATAATGATTCTTGAACGTGTCGATGGAGCCTCTCCGCAGCGCCTGGATCATTTCCGACACAAAACGCTCCGAGTGCAAATAAAGCACTTTCGCCGCGGGGTTACGCTCGCGGATCAACAGGCCGGCGGCATGCAACAGGTGGGTCTTACCCAGACCGGTGCCGCCATAGAGCAGCAGCGGGTTATAGGCGCTGCCAGGCTTTTGGGCCACCTGCAGCGCCGCGGCGTACCCCAGTTCATTCGATTTACCGCGAACGAAGTTGTCGAAGCGATAACGCTCGTCCAGCCCGGACTCCCGGGCGGGGCGTTTTTGCCGCTTGGGCTGGCTGTCCTCCACCGGCCTGGCGCTCTTCTCAATGCCGACCTCGACGAACACCCCCTCCCGCGTTTTGCCGAGGTGCTCGAAGATATCCCGGATGCGTTCAAGGTAGTGTGTCGCGATATGGTCTCTGATATATGCGTTGGGCGCGAGCAAATGAGTCTGGTTTTGCTCGAAGACCGGCCTGAGCGGACGGATCCAGGTATTGATGTCGTCAGCGGGAAGCTCCCGTTCGAGGTGCTTCAGACAGTGATTCCAGATCGACTCAGACATAGGGTTGGAACGCGCGCTCCTGAATTTTGGCTGCTTAACGAGACCGGGTGCCGGACAAGTCTACCGTCCTGTGGATAACTTGACTAGCGTTGCTTGCGCGCCCAGCGTTTAGCGGGGCCAAGTCTTGAATGAAGGCCGTATTCTCGATACAATTCGCCTCTTGTCTCGACCGCCTTCTGAAAACCTGGCGGTCCACTGAATCCAGGTTGAGGGTAGTGAAATGAAACGTACGTTCCAGCCAAGCCGACTCAAGCGTGCCCGCCGGCACGGGTTCCGCGCCCGCATGTCTACTCGCGGTGGCCGAGCCGTCATTAACGCACGGCGAGCCAAGGGCCGCAAACGCCTGTCCGCCTGACTCGTTGCTGTTGGCCACGGGTGAAACAGCCCGGGGCTGAAAAGCCAGCATTCCTGCCTGGCCCTGCTTGAGGCCAGTTGCCACCGATGAAGTTTCCTCGCCAGAGACGGTTGAGCGGTTCCGGGCAGTTCGGCGCGGTTTTCGCCACGCCCAGGGTTTCCCGAGACAGATACTTCAAGGTGCTTGGCAGGCCCAACGAGCTGCACTACAGCCGACTGGGGATGGCGGTATCGAGGCGCGCCAGTAAACGAGCGGTGGGGCGGAACCGCCTGAAACGAATCATCCGCGAGAGCTTCAGGGCTCATCAGGCCCAGTTCGCGGACGGCGCGTCGCGTGATTTCGTGGTCTTGCCCAGTCCGGCGGCTGCCACCATATCCAACGCCAGGCTGTATGAGTCTTTGCAAGCACACTGGCGAGAGCAGTATCGTTTCGCGCAACAGGCGGTCGGCCAAAGCGTTGACGCCGGGAAAGCAACAGGTAACTAAGAATGATGGCCAATTTGCGTCCTGTTTTACTGATGACACTGGTATTCCTGGGCTACTTGCTCTGGGTGGAGTGGCAACGAGACTACGGGCCGCGAAGCACCGCTTCGGCGGTTGAAACCTTTGATTCTGCCAGCGTGCCGGGCGATGCGGACGCGTTTTCTACCGTCGACCCGGCTCTGCCGTCGACCGATGACGCTCCGGCTTCGGGCGCGGACCTGCCGTCGGCCCCGACGGCGGCGGCTACCGACAGCGGCCCGGCGGCAGGCCATTCGGTGAGCGCTGAGCACCCAACCATCCGGGTGGTGACAGACGTACTGGATATTGAAATCGACCCGGTTGGCGGTTCGGTGGTGTCCGCGCTCCTGCTGAATTACCCGCAGGAACTGGAGTCGCCGGACGTCAAAGTGCACCTGTTCAGTCAGCGCGGCACAGATTTTTTCATTGCCCAGTCGGGTCTGCTTAGCCGACAGGCTGCGCCCAACCACACCACCAGCTATCAATCGGATGCGGCGCTTTATGAGCTGACGGCGGGTGCCGATGAGCTGCGGGTTCCGCTGACCTGGCGCGATGACAGCGGCCTCGAAGTCACCAAGACCTTCATCTTCCAGCGCGGTTTGTACGAAATAGAGGTTCGCCATACGCTGACCAACAACAGCCCGGGCACGTGGTCCGGTAGCCGTTATGAGCAAATGCAGCGCGCGGTCGCCCCCGACGAGGATAAGGGTGGGTTGAATGACCCCGGCCGCTACAGCTTCAAGGGGATTGGCTTTTACAGCCCCGACGAAAAATTCGAAAAGATCGATTTCGATGACGTGGTCTCGGACCCGTATCAACGCAGCTTTGCCAATGGCTGGCTGGCCATGATTCAACATTACTTCTTCGCGGCCTGGATTCCGCCGGCCGGGCAGACCAATGCCTACTCCACCCAGGAATTCAACCCCGGTGGCTTGCCGAGGTATATCGCACGCGCCGTGTCCCCGGTGACGGATGTCGCTGCGGGTACGACGCATGAGTTCAGCAGCAGGCTCTACGTTGGGCCCAAGCTGCAAGATGAGCTGCAGGATATCGCCCCCGGGCTGGAACACACGGTCAATTACGGCATTTTCACTGTTTTCTCCAAACCGCTGTTCTGGCTGCTCTCGCACATTCACAGCTTCGTGGGTAACTGGGGCTGGGCCATCGTGTTGCTGACCGTGCTGATCAAGCTGGCTTTTTTCAAGCTGACCGAGGCGCAGTACAAATCGATGGCGCGCATGCGCAAGCTCCAGCCGCGCATCGAAGCGCTCAAGGAACGCTATGGCGATGACCGTCAGCGAATGAGCCAGGCGATGATGGAAATGTACCGGAAGGAGAAGGTCAACCCGCTAGGGGGCTGTCTGCCCATTCTGGTTCAGATCCCCATATTCATTGCGCTGTACTGGGTGCTCCTGGAATCCGTTGAGCTTCGCCAGGCGCCGTTTGTGGGCTGGATCGACAACCTGTCCAAGCGCGACCCCTACTTCATTCTTCCCGCGCTGAACGCCGTTTTCATGATCCTGACCCAGCGCCTGACGCCGACGGCCGGTATGGATCCGCTGCAGCGCAAAATGATGAACGCCATGCCGGTGGTTTTTTCCGTGATGTTCGCGTTTTTCCCGGCAGGCCTGGTGCTTTACTGGGCGACCAACGCCGGGCTCTCGCTGGCGCAGCAGTGGTATATCACACGCAAAATAGCCGCGGCCGATTGATTTTCACGCCTTTCGGTCCCGAACAGCCGGGGCCATAATGAAGCGATGATGCAAGACATCGCGAAAGACACCATTTTTGCCGTTGCCACGCCACCCGGTAACGGCGGCATTGGGGTGATCCGTATTTCGGGTCCGGGCACCCGCAACATTTCGACGCAGGTACTGGGATTCCAGCCCGAAGCCCGTCACGCGCACATGGCGCACTTCCAGGACGCCCGCGGAGAGACCATCGACACCGGGCTCGCGTTGTTTTTTCCCGCCCCGCGTTCGTTGACCGGAGAGGATGTCCTGGAGCTTCAAGGTCATGGCGGTGCGGTTGTGCTTAAGCTTTTGGCGGATCGCCTGAGCGCCCTGGGTGCGCGCGCTGCCCGGCCGGGAGAGTTTCTTGAGCGTGCCTATCTCAACGACAAGATCGACCTCACCCAGGCCGAGGCCATTGCCGACCTGATCGAGTCGGGTACCGAGGCCGCCGCCCGCGCCGCCCGACGTTCTATGGAGGGCGTGTTTTCAGACCGGGTACAAGCGCTCCAGGGTCAGCTCACCACCCTGCGTGTCTTTGTCGAGGCCGCGCTGGATTTTCCGGATGAGGACATTGATTTCATCGCCGACAGTGACGTTGATGAGCGGTTGGAATCGGTCCTGGCCGGCGCAGATGAACTGATTGAACAGGCGCACCAGGGACACCTGCTTCGCGATGGCATCACCATCGCCATCTTCGGCCAGCCCAATGCGGGCAAGTCCAGCCTGCTAAACGCGCTGTCCGGCCGTGACAGCGCGATCGTGACCGATATTCCGGGCACCACGCGCGATGTCCTGCGCGAGACGCTTCAGTTGCGCGGATATCCTGTGCATATTGCCGACACGGCGGGCATCCGGGACGCAACCGACGCGGTGGAAGCGGAGGGCGTGAAACGCGCCCGGCACGCGCTTTCCGAAGCGGACCTGGCGCTCCTGGTGATTGACAGCCAGGCGCCCGTGGCGCCACAGCAGGCCCTGGTGAGCGAGGTTCCAGAGGGCATTGACATCATCGAGGCGATCAACAAGATCGACCTCGCTGCGGTTGACTGGGCGGAGACCGAGCGTACAGACGCACGCGAGGCCGGTGGCTCGCGCAACCGCCGCGTACCTATTTCAGCCCGCACCGGAGAAGGGCTGGAGGAATTGATTTCGACGGTGCTCACGCACGCGGGCGCGCAGAGCGTAGACCATGGCAGTTTTTCCGCGCGGACGCGGCATGTTGAGGCCTTGAAGCGAACGCGCGACCATCTGCGGCAGGGCCGGGAACAACTGACCGGCTTTTCCGCGGCGGAGACCCTGGCCGAGGAATTACGCCTGGCGCAGCGCGCGCTGGGTGAAATCACGGGTGAGTTCCTGCCGGACGATCTGCTGGGCGCCATTTTCGCCGACTTTTGTATCGGTAAATGACCATGGCGCCAAAGCGGTTGGTGCTATGGGCGGGGCTGTTGCCGGTCTTGGCGGTTAACCTGGCTTACCTGATCAATGTGACGTCCGGCGCCGACCTGTGTTTCCCCTACCTGGAAGGCTGCCAGTCGGTCAGTCGAGGCTTGCGGTCCGGCCCTGGATTGTGGCTGTTCAAGCTGCTGGCGCTGCCTTGCGCTGTGTTCATGATGCTGGCTTGGCGTGAAACCCCGGATGCGGTTGACCGGGTTATCCCGGACGGACGACCCCTGTCCGCGGCTGTGGTCGGTTTGGGGCTGATCAGTACGTTTTTCTTCCTGGTTTATGCGGTTTGGTTGGGAACCGAGGGGGACATCTACCGCTGGCTCAGGCGGTATGGCGTGGTGTTTTACTTCGCCGGCGCCGGTCTGGCGCATCTGCTGATCATGTCCCGGCTGTGGCAGGCGCGCAGGCGCGTTGGTGAGCCCCGCATGGGGCTCTGGATACGGACATACTGCGGCATGGTGGCCCTGACCTGGGCAACGGGTGTGGCCTCAGCGCTCAAGCGCAACCTGTCTGATGATCCGCTGTTTCTGGACCGCCTGGAAAACGCATTGGAATGGAATTTCGCCCTGTGTCTGTCTCTCTGCTTCCTCGCCCTGGCTCCGCTGATCCGGGGCCGGAGGGAGCCGGGCGCATGACACCGGACTCAGCAGGGTCCGCGCGGCTTGCAGTAGATGTCGTGCAAGGTGTTGATCAGATCCAGGGCTGCCGTCTCGGCCAGGGAGTAGTAAATCGTCTGGCTTTGCCGACGGGTTTTGACCAGACCCTGATCCCGCAAAATGGCCAGGTGCTGAGACAGGGCTGACTGGCTCAGTGCGATGCGCTCATTCAGAGCGCCCACGGAAAACTCACCCTCGGCAAGCACGCACATGACCATTAAGCGGCTCTCGTTGGCAATACTTTTAAGCAGACGAACCGCGTCGGCAGCATTGCGCTGCATGGAAGCGAGGTCCAGGGTGTCCGATGACAGCGAAGTTTGAGGTTCTTCCATCGGCGAAAGTTTAATGGGCGGGCTTGTTTATTACAATCGGGTAATATAAACCGTCGTCAGGGTCAGCGGCGCGAATGTAGCGCGGTGGTCGCGATGACGACTTGCTGGTCAGCGCGCTTTTGCCAGAGCGAAAGTGGCGGTGGGTTTTGCGGACTGTGAGGCCGAGGCATGTTAATCGAACCGTTTTACGAAAAGGACTCCGGAACCTGGTGCTACCTG
>WTJD01000138.1:14195-18950 GCA_011524975.1 Lysobacterales bacterium | reverse complement strand
AGGCATGTTAATCGAACCGTTTTACGAAAAGGACTCCGGAACCTGGTGCTACCTGTTGGCGGACTCAGATCATGGCGAGGCCGCTATCATCGACCCGGTCTGGCTTTACGACCCGGTCAGCGGCAAGGCCGATCTGTCCTTCACCGAGCAGGTTTTGCGGCGGGTTGAAGAGGGTGGTTTTAAACTGACCTGGGTGCTTGAAACACATGCCCACGCAGATCACCTGTCTTCCGCTGCGTATATCCGTCGCAAAACGGGCGCCCGCATCGCCATTGGCCGGGGTATACGCTCCGTGCAGGAGAATTTCCGGCGGGTGTTCAACATCTCCGATCTGGATTGTGATGGCAGCCAGTTCGACCGGCTGCTGAGTGAGGGTGATGTTGTTCGGGTGGGCAGCCTGGAGGTGGGGGTGATGGAGACGCCCGGCCACACCAACGACAGCCTGACCTATCTCGTTGGCGACGCGGCATTCATCGGGGACACCTTGTTTGCACCCGCGTTCGGTACCGCGCGATGTGATTTTCCAGGCGGTGACGCGGCGATGCTGTTTGATTCCATCGCCCGTATTCACGCGCTGCCGCCGGAAACCCGGCTGCATCTATGCCACGACTATCCCCCGAAAGGTGAAGCGCCTACGAGCACGGTCACCGTCGCTGAGTCGCGCGTTTTCAATATCCATGCGAACACGGGCGTCGTCCGGGAAGAATATGTCGAAATGCGCCGCAACCGGGACGCCACGCTGAGCCTTCCCCGGTTGTTGTATCCGTCGCTGCAGGTCAACATCCGAGCGGGTACCGAGCCGGAGCCGGAGAACAACGGAGCAAGTTATCTGCGAATTCCCTTCAACATGGACATTGGCGAACTGCTGAAGCGGTCCGACGGATAGCCAGGCCGGAACCGGAACCCCCAGACCGGACCCATGAGATCCGATCAAACAAAAGCCCACTGGGATGCGGCTTATGAGACCCGCCCCCCCGAACGCCAGAGCTGGTATCAGCCAGCCCCGTCGACTTCACTTGGCCTGATTCAGGCCACCGGCCTGCAGCCGCAAGAGCCGCTGATCGACGTTGGCGCCGGGGCATCCAGCCTGGTGGGGTCGTTGCTGAACCACGGCTTCCGTGACGTCACGGTGCTTGACGTTTCCAGCACCGCGCTGGACGCCAGCCGTGAAAACCTCGGCCCACTGGCCCGGCGGGTAACCTGGCTGTGTGAGGATGTGCGGAGCTTCCAGTCGGATCGAAGCTACGCGCTCTGGCATGACCGGGCGCTGTTTCACTTCCTGACGGATGCTGAAGACCGGAAGCGCTATATGCGCGCTCTGCGCGCCGGTCTGAAAAAAGGCGGCTATTTCATTGTCGCCACCTTTGCGGTTGGCGGGCCAACCCGCTGCAGCGGCCTGGACATCGTGCAGTACGATGACCGCAAAATGCTCGCGACACTGGGGCCCGGGTTTGAGTTGGAGCGAAGCTTGCGAGAGCCCCATAGAACACCGGCCGGCGGTCAGCAGCTTTTTTCCTGGTTTGTGTTGAGAAGGACTTGATCCAGTGCCGCCTTGGGCGCGTTTGTGCCGGTAACGGGCAGCCCGAATTCGCCACACCGCTGGAATATGAGGTATATTTCAATTAGAGGGGCCTTATATACCAGGCCTTCTTCAGTCATAACAGGGGAGATATGCAATGCAGAACACACACCGATTGATCATGGCAGGGCTGGTCATAGCCGGCGTTTTCGCCGCTGGCATCGCGCATGCCACCAACGGCTATTTCACTCATGGCACCGGCACCAAGAACAAAGGCATGTCCGGCGCCGGTATCGCACTTCCACAGGACGCGATCGACGCGGTCAACAACCCCGCCGTGGCCACGAAAGTGGGCAACAGCATGCAGTTGGGTGTCTCTCTTTTCAGCCCCCAACGCAGTTATCGGACATCGGAAAGCATGGCTAATGGTAATTTCGGTGCGTTTACCATTGGGCCGAATGACATCGACAGCGACAGCGAATATTTTCTGATACCGCATTTTTCGAGGGCCTGGCAAAAAGCCAATGACGCGGCGTTTGTTTTTTCGTTCTACGGACGCGGTGGTATGAATACGGACTGGCGGGGTGGCACGGCCACTTTCGATCCTGATGGTCCGGGCCCCGCACCTGTGATGACGCTGCCTGGCACCTTTGGCGCCGGCAACGCCGGTGTCGACCTGATGCAGGGCTTCATGGATATCACCTGGGCCAATGAATTCTCCGACAGCACCTCTTTTGGTATCGCGGCTGTGCTGGCATTCCAGATGTTCGAGGCCAAGGGGGTTGCAACGTTTGCCGGTTTTACCAGGCACTTCGCGGCCAGCGGTGGAACCAGCTTCCCAACCCACCTGAGCAACAACGGCCGAGACTTTTCATACGGTGGTGGTCTGAAACTGGGCCTGCATTCTGAATTGACCGATAAGGTCAGCCTGGGCGTGATGTATCAGACCCAGATCTGGATGACCGAGTTTGACGACTACGCCGACCTGTTCGCCAAGGGGGGTGATTTCGATATTCCAGCCAATTTCAAAATTGGTCTGACCTGGGAAGCGCGTGACAGCCTGTACTGGAGTTTCGATATCGAACACACCTGGTTCAGCAAAGTAGACGCGGTCGGTAATTCCATCAGGAATATCTTTGCCTGCCCCACATCGCCCGCGATGGGTCCGGATGTTGAATCCTGCCTGGGGGGGAGCAATGGCGCCGGCTTTGGCTGGGACGACATGACCACCTACAAACTCGGCGTTCAGTGGAATGCAAGCAATGATTGGACGTGGCGCGCCGGTTACAGCCATGGCGATCAGCCGATTCCCAGCTCTGAAATGACCTTCAACATCCTGGCGCCGGCCGTGGTCGAAGATCATTGGAGCGTCGGCTTCACCCGGCTGATGGGCGCCAACAAGAATCGCGAGCTGAACTTTGCCTTTACCTATGTGCCGAGCAACGAACAGACCGGAATGAACACCTTCGATCCGAGCCAGACCATCACCTGGGAAATGGAACAGTTTGATATAGAATTGAGCTACGGCTGGCGGTTCTGAGGCAGCAAAATCGACGACGGCCACCCATGTTTTCGGGTGGCTGTTGTTTCTGTGTCCCCAAGGTTCATCGGCTGGACAGGAGATGAAGCGGCAAAAAGTCGGTATACATGCATTCTATGCGCGCGATCCGCAGCGGGCCGACTGGCTGCTGTGGGGCAGAAAGCCCAACCCGATCTCGCGGAGGGGTTTTCTTCGGGGCTCCGGTTACGCGGCCATGACCGCCGCGCTGGGCGCGTCCATTCCATTGGCTCACCTGATGCCATCGGGGCTGATTCCGGCGGCGCTGGCCCAGTCTTCCAAGCCTTTCGAGATTCCTGGCAAGGAGGGCCTGGTGGTGCTGAACGACAGGCCCATCAACGCGGAAACGCCCCCCTGGCTGCTGGATGACGAGGTCACGCCGGCCAAGCATCTGTTTGTTCGCAACAACGGCGTCCCGCCGTTGGCGGATTCGATCGACTCGGAAAACTGGAGCCTGGCCATCAGCGGCGAGGCCTGCCAGCGGCCGCAGAGTTTTACGATCGGGGCGCTGAAAGAACGTTTCGAGCACCATACCTACCAGTTGGTGATCGAGTGCGGCGGCAATGGTCGAAACGAATTCAGCCCGCCCACGAAGGGAAACCAATGGACCACCGGCGCGGTAGGCTGCCCCTCCTGGACCGGCGTTCGACTTCGCGATGTGCTCGAGGCTTGCGGTATCGCCCAGGACGCGAAATACATCGGTTACTACGCGGCGGACAAGCACCTGAGCGGCGACCCAGGCAAAAACCCCATTTCGCGCGGCGTGCCCATGAGTAAAGCGCTGGAGGATGAGACGCTGGTTGCCTGGGCCATGAACGGCGAGCCCATTCCCTGGCTGAACGGCCATCCCCTGAGGCTGGTTTGTGGGGGCTGGCCTGCCTCGGTCAGTGGTAAATGGCTGAATCGCATCGTGGTCAGAAACCAGGTTCACGATGGTGAAAAAATGGGCGGTGACTCTTATCGTGTGCCGTGTTCGCCCGTCGCGCCGGGCAGCAAGGTGCCCGATGAAGACATGTGCATCATCGAATCCATGCCGGTGAAGTCGCTGGTCACCTACCCCAGATCCGGCATCGAGCATCCGGCAGGCCAGTCATTGAACCTGCGCGGCCATGCCTGGGCCGGCGATCACAGTGTCAGGGAGGTTTACGTGTCCGCAGACTTTGGCGCAACCTGGTCTCCGGCTGAGCTTGCACCGCCCGCCAACCGCCTGGCATGGCAGCGATGGCGGGCCAATTTAACGCTGCCAGAGGCTGGGTACTATGAACTCTGGGCGCGCGCGGTCGACAGCGAAGGCCGTTCCCAGCCCATGGTCATGCCCGCATGGAACCCCAAGGGCTATCTCAACAACGCCTGCCATCGCATCGCAGTTCAGGCCGTTTGACCTCCTCGTGAGATCTCGACGTTTTTTGCTGCCGAACGTTCCGCTGTTACCCTCAGTGCTCGTGTCAACACTCTGCCTGGCGCTCGCAGCCTGTGGTTCTGAACCACAGAGCAGCGCACCCCCCGCAAAGAAAGCCAGCGCCGCGCCCGGGCCAGCGACCGCGGAAGCTGTCAAAGTGTCAGCAGGCATGCAGATCGATCCCGCCAGCGGATTGATCATTGACGAGGGCTGGAATCTGGTGCTCGGCCACTGCTCTGCCTGCCATTCGACCCGGCTGGTGACCCAGAACCGGGCGGA
>WTJD01000138.1:0-14095 GCA_011524975.1 Lysobacterales bacterium | reverse complement strand
GCCCGGCGCGCGCCGTTGGCGGCCCGGCTCATGCCACCGAACCCCTATCGCTGAACCCCTATCGCTGAACCCCTATCGGTGAAACTCTATCGCTGAAGCTCTGAACGCGTGCAAGCGGGGCGCTGCTCAACATGACTCGACCGGATAAAAAAGGCCGGCGATGGCCGGCCCTCTGCTCGTTGTTTTTGGCTTTGGGTCACGCTGTCTTCTTCAGCAGGAAGCGATAGACGCCACCCTCTTCACTGTGTTCCAGCAGTTCGTTGCCGGTGGTTCGGGAGAAGGCCTCGAAGTCTGCCACTGATCCTGGATCGGTGGCCAGAATTTCCAGCGTGCCGCCGTCCGGCACTTCTTTCAGCGCCTTTTTTGCCTTCAGAATAGGGAGCGGGCAGTTGAGGCCCTTCGCGTCAAGTGTGTGATCGGCCATGTGAGGTTCCTGTTGTCTGCTTAAATGAAAAGGTTAATGTGACTCTGGGTAGCCACCTCGATATAGGTGGCGGCGCCGCCGATCTCCAGGCCGGGAATCATGTCATCGGTGCTGTACTCGAAAAGATCCATCGTCATCTGGCAGGCAATCAGGCGGCATTCGGCCTCTACCGCCATCTCACGCAACTCCGGAATGCTGGCCACGCCCTTTTTCTTGATCATGTTTTTCATCATCGTGGTCGCCATCCGATCGACACCGGGGATCGCCGAGACGAGGTTGGGCATACCCATATGCATGCCCATCATCGGCATTTTCATGCCCGGGTTGCCGAGCGTGGATACCTTGAGGTCCAGATCCTTCAGCAAAAGACCCAGCCCGTAAAAGGTAAAGAACATGGTCACTTGCAACCCCATGGCGGCTGCCGTTGAACCCAGGATAAAAGGGGGATAGGCCCAGTCCAGGGTGCCCTTGGTGACGATGATCGACATCGTGTTGGGGTCGATGTTATTGCCGCCGGCTGCTTCGCTGCTCATGTTCACATCCCTTACATGCTTGGTATATCGAACTTTGAGTATATAAAATTTTTTTTAATTAGGAAAATCGAATACTATGGGCGCACCACACACGGGGTGAACGTTTTAATTTCAATTCCGCCATTGAAAACGATCGAATCTGCCATGGCTGTCGCGACCGCTTCACCCGCCTCTGACGCGCGGATGGTCAATGCTGCCCGGTTTGTCGGCAGCGAGGTGTTTCGGCGCGAGGCGTTTGGAAAAAATCACCCGCTGTCCATACCGCGGCAGTCGGGCGTGCTCGACCTCTGCGGCATGCTGGGCTGGTTCGATGACCAGGGCATTCACCACTGCTCACCGGCCAGCCCTGAGCAGCTCGCGCGCTTTCACGACAGCGACTACATCGAGGCGCTCAGGTCTTCTGAGGCCGCGGGCCGGGTGGAGCCCTGGGTTCGCGAGCGTTACCGAATCGGCACGATGGAAAACCCATTGTTCGAGGGCTTGTTCGAGCGCGCCGCCACAGCGGTTGGTGGCTCCATGCTGGCAGCGCGCCTCGCGCTCGAGGGCGGGGTAGTATTTCATCCGGCGGGCGGCACCCACCATGGCCGGCCAGACCGGGCGTCCGGTTTCTGCTATTTCAATGACCCGGTGTTCGCTATCCTGACCCTGTTGGACGCCGACAGGCAGCGGGTGCTCTATATCGACCTGGACGCGCATCACGGCGACGGCGTGCAGGACGCGTTCGCAACAGACACCCGGGTGTTTACCCTTTCGATTCATGAGGCCAACCGGTGGCCACGAACAGGCCACCTCGAAGATCGCGGCGGTGGGCGCTCGCGCAACCTGCCGGTGCCGCGCGGGTTCAATGACAGTGAGCTCGATCATCTGATAAAGCAGGCGGTGCTGCCGCTAAAACAGCGATTCCGGCCGGATGCCATGGTCGTGACCTGCGGTGCGGACGCCCTGGGGGGCGACCCCTTGTCGCGGCTGGATCTCAGTAACGCCGGCCTCTGGAGCGCGGTGGAGCAGGTGGTGGAGGGCGTCGAATGCGCCGTTGTACTGGGCGGTGGGGGCTATAATCCCTGGACAGTGGTGCGTTGCTGGTCAGGGCTGTGGGGGCGCCTGAGTGGTCAGGCATTGCCGGACCGCTTGCCCGAGGAGGCCCGCTTGCTCCTGCGGGGCTTTGAATGCGACCTGATTGACCAGGAAGACGTACCACCGCAGTGGACCGAAACGTTGGTGGATGAACCGAACACAGGGCCCGTCAGGGAAGCCGTGAAGCGACTGGTTCAAGCTGTGCTGGACTGACCGCCAGGAGACCGGGGAGACACGATGACAGACTTCTCAAACCAATGGTTGAACGCCATCCAGGCCATAGAGGACCTGGAAGATGCCGATTTCAATGCCGCGCTCATTGTGGAGATGGAGCGCCGGGCCGCTGCGGCCACCACGCGGCCGGTTCGTTTTTCCACGCCCACATTCAAAGAATATGAGACCAGTGAGTTGCAAAGCTGCGGAAAAAACAGTTTTCCCGCATTTTCAATCACTGCCGCCGGCTGCGCGCTCATGTGTGATCATTGCGAAGCACGCATCCTCGAGCCGATGATTCCAGCAGTAAAGCCCGAGATACTGGATCGCAAGGTTCGTGAACTGATCGAGCATGAGGACCTGCAGGGGTTCCTGCTGTCGGGTGGCTCCAACCGCAGAAACGAGATCAATTACAGCCGGTTCTACCCCGTCATCGAAAAGCTGAAAAGAGATTTCCCACATCTGCGGGTGGCGATTCATACCGCGCTGACCGACGAGCAGGGCGCCAGGGATATGGAGGCTGCCGGTGTCGATACCGCCATGCTCGACATCATCGGTGCTGAGGAAACAATAAAAGACGTCTATCACCTCGACCGACCAGTGGAGGATTTCGAGCGCACACTGGACGCCGTGTGCTCCACCTCCATGCAGGTATCCCCCCACATCGTGATCGGTCTGCATTACGGACGAATTCTAGGTGAGGAAAATGCGCTGGATATCATCGCCCGCAGCACATGCCAGGCGCTGGTACTGGTGGTCATCATGCCGTTTTACGCCCGCCCGGGTACCTTCGTCACCCCATCAACCACTGACGTGGGCCATATTTTCATGGCTGCGCGCGAGAAACTTGGAGACCGGCAGCTTCTGCTCGGTTGCGCTCGCCCGCCCGGCATGCACAAGCGCGTGACCGATGCCTACGCGGTGATGGCGGGCCTGGACGGCATCGCGTTTCCGGCCGATGGCGCGGTCGCTGTGGCAGATACCATCGGCCGGCCGTTCCACCAGGCGCACGCCTGTTGCTCCGTTAAATTGGGTCAGGGCCTGGAGCGGGGCCTTTCCACCCTATCCAACTCGAGCTGCGCGGCCTGAGCCGCGGCCTGATCAAGGGAGCCAACCATGGGCTGTATTAAACAGGACGGCGTCAACGCCACCGATAACGGAAGCGGGCTGGACTTCAACCCCTATGAGTCGATGCAGCCCAGGGCGCCGGGCGTCACGCCCAGGGAAATGCGCAATGGCGCACGGGTGAAGAGCGACGGACCGGCGCCCGAGGGGCTGTACCGCCCGGACTACAACATCCTGACCCCGCAGATGCGCTCGCCGGATTATGTGCAGATGTCGACCGCGGCCGCCATTACGCTGGGGGTCACCGATGGTCGAATGTACCGCTGCGAGTGCACGCGGTGCCTGAATTTGTTGCTGACCTACCCTGAAGGATGCCGGGCCAACTGCGCCTACTGCGGGCTGGCCAGGCACCGCGAGGCGGAGCGCGACTACGCGGATCGCAATTTCATCCGCGTTGACTGGCCAGCGGTGCCGATGGAAACGGTCGTCGATATCGTGGCGAAGGATGGTGCGAACAGCCCGTTCCATCGCATGTGCATCTCCATGATTACCCATCCGCGATCCGATGACGACACGGTTGCCGTGTTGAAAAAATGGACGTCCCGGATAGATCCGGACACCATCCCGGTTTCCATTTTGTCGAACCCGACAACCATGGGCCGGGCCGATGTGGAGAACCTTAAGAATCTGGGCGCGGACATATTTACCGTGGCGCTGGATGCGGCAACCCCGGCCATTTTCGACCGGACCCGCGGCAAGGGGGTGCAATCGCCGCACAAGTGGAGCAAGTATTGGGAAGTCCTGATGGATGCCAGGGACATCTTCGGGGCAGAGAAGTTTGGCGCGCATATCATCGTGGGCATGGGCGAGACCGAATACGAGGTGCTCAACCTGGTGCAGGAGCTGGTCGACCTGGGCGGACACAGCCACATGTTCTGTTTTTTCCCGGAGGACGGGTCCCTGATGGATCATTTGCCGGCAACGCCACGCGACCAGTGGCGCCGCGTACAGCTGGCGCGTTACCTGATTGATTATCGCGACGTGCGAATCGATCACATGAAATTCGATGAGCTCGGGCGCGTGGTCGATTTTGGTCTGCCAACTACGGAGCTGGACGATGTGATCAACGCCGGCGTGGCTTTTCGCACGTCAGGTTGCCCTGGCAAAGAAGCGGAGGACGTCTCGGCCTGTGACCGGCCCTATGGTGATTCACCCCCGAGCAACATTGCCAGCTACCCGTTCGCGCCGAAGAAAAAAGACCTGAAGAAAATTCGCAAGCAGCTCGGCATTCCGCTGAAGACGGTTTAGCACATGACCGGTACGCTGAGGGTCATCGACAGCGGGGTTACCGAGGGCCGCCTCAACATTGCGCTCGGGCAGGCCCTGATCGAACAGCATCGGGCCGGAAAAATACCGGATACCTTGAGGTTCCTTCGTTTTCCGCCCACCGCGCTGATCGGCCGCCACCAGGCGTTGAGCCAGGAGGTGGACCTGGAATACTGCAGGAAAAACCGCGTCGCGACCGCGCGGCGAATGACCGGTGGCGGCGCCATCTACCTTGACCCTGGTCAGCTGGGCTGGGAGCTGCTGGTTCGACGCTCGAGATTGGGCGGCAAAGATCTGACCGACGCCGCGCGCGCCATTTGTGAGGCTGCTGCCGCGGGCCTGAGACAGCTGGGTGTAGATGCACGCTTCAGGCCGCGGAACGATATCGAGGTCAATGGCCGCAAGCTGGGCGGCACCGGTGGCTTCTTTGACGGCGACACCCTGTTTTTCCAGGGTACCGTGCTGGTGGACCTGGACCCTAAGCTGATGGTGTCCGCTTTGAAGGTGCCCCGGGCCAAACTCGAAAAGCGCGAACTGGACTCTGCCGAGCAACGCGTGGTTACGTTGAAGGAACTGCTTGCAGAGCGCTGCCCCGAAATGGACAAGATACAGTCCGCGCTGGTGGAAGGTTTCAAAACAGGTCTTGGCGTCGCAGTCGAGACGGCGGAGCTCGACCGTGACACACGCACCCTCGCCGGGCAGCTTTACGACGAGGAGATCGGCGGCGATGAGTTCGTCAACGAAATTGAGCACCCCGGGGATGAAGCGGGCGTGCTGGCCGGTGAGCACACCGGCCCCGGCGGCACCGTGCGCACCTACTTGCGCCTGCAGGGGCCGGGACAGAGTCGGATCGCTTCCGCGCTGATCACCGGGGACTTCTTCGTCACGCCACCCAGGGTGATCTATGATCTTGAGGGTGCTCTGCGCGGCCTGCCGCTGGCTCAGCTGTCCGGCACGCTGGCGTGTTTTTTCCAGAAGGCCAACATCGAGGTGCTTTCGGTACAAAAGGAGGATTTCCTGAAATCACTGCGGGCCGCGGTGGATGCAGGAGGGGCGGCCTGATGGTGATGGAGAAAACGACAACGGTCGCGCTGGTCTCGGATACGCACGGATATATCTGCCCTGAAGTCCTGGGCGTGGTGTCGCGTTGCGACAGGGTGGTGCATGCGGGCGATGTCTGCGGCAAGCACATCCTCGACGCCCTGCACCAACACAATGAATGTGTGATTGCCGTTGCCGGCAACAACGATCTGCCCGAGCGCTGGCCCGAAGAGGAGCGCGAGGCGGTCATCGCCCTGCCGCGAATGGCGGAGCTGGAGCTGCCCGGAGGCCGGCTTGCGGTAGAACATGGCCACGAACATGGCTGGGAGACACCCTCGCACCGTGGTTTGCGCGCGGCGCACCCCAAAGCGAGGCTGATCGTCTACGGGCATACCCATCGGCGCATGGTGGATAAAACCGAGGAGCCCTGGATCGTGAATCCGGGGGCGGCCGGTCAGGTCCGCAACAACGGAGGACCTTCCTGCCTGGTGGTGCATGCCAGCAGCGAGCACTGGGAAATCGAGGCGTTCAGGTTCAAGCAGCCGGTGCCGTGAGGCCAGCGCCCTGAACGCCCGGGAGAATACGCATGGCCGATGAAGCACCCAAAAGCCCCACTTTGAAACTCTGGAACCTGCTGGGTGGCCATGCCGCCGGGCGATGGCTGCATGCCCGTGCCGTGTGTTTCATCGCGCCTTACTTTTCAAGCATCAAGCCGGTATTTACGGTGCTGGAGCCGGGCCACACAGAAGTGGTGTTCAGGAACCGGCGCGCTGTGCGCAACCACATCAAGTCGGTCCATGCCATTGCCATGTGCAATGCGGCGGAACTGGCGGGCGGGGTATGCATGGATGTATCACTGCGCGGCGATTTTCGGTGGATACCGGTGGGCATGGAGGTGAAATACCTAAAGATCGCCCGGACGGATCTGACCGCGATTTGCCGCGTGGAGGCCTATGACTGGGACGAGCCCGGGGATGTGGTCATGCCGGTCGGGGTGTTCGACACGGAAGGTGTCGAGGTGTTTCACGCCGACATTACGATGAGGATCTCTCCCAGGAAACCCTGAAATCGAAGCGGGGCTATCCGCTCGCGGATTCGCCCCTGCGAATCCTGTCCCACTTTTTCCGGTGCTTGGTGTCTCGCCGCTGCCGCCCGTAATAAATGGCCGCGGCAACCGCGCCAAAGGCAAGGCCGACCATCATCGATGTGATATCCATCCTGAACTCCATGGGTTGCTGTATAACGGGATTCTAGGCCAAGGCGCCCGGCGATCGGATGACGGAGCGCATGTTTTGTGCACATCACTGCACCCGGCAAGGGTGTCCGGCCCGAACCCCGAATCCGGACCCCCTGCCGCGAAGCTTATGGTTTTTTGGGTGTTTTGTACTCGGCTTCTTTGTGAAATGGTTCCCAGGTGGTCTCGTAGCCGACAAAGCCCTTCTCGGTGGGTTTTTTCTGCCGGGTTGTCACGAAACGCGCTTTGCCTTCAGGAACTTTGGGCCGGGTTTTGGGTTGCTCACTCATGGTTTTGACCTCTCGTCCAGACCGCAAGGGTCTGTGCTGTCTAATTCATCATCTCATGGATACCGGGCCCCAGCGCGATATCCGGGCCTTCCTCGACCTTGCCCCCGACTTCAATTTCTTCGTCGGTGGCGTCACGGACCAGGAGTATTTCGAGTTTGAAAATGACTTCTCTGCCGCACAGCGGGTTATTGCCATCAATGGTGATGGTCTTGGAGTCCTTACGGGTCACCAGAAAGCTCCTGGTTTCACCCCGGTCATTTTCCATCAGGATGGCGGTGCCCACCTCGTGATATTCCTCCGGAACATTTCTAAGGTACTCGGTGATGACCAGCGACTCATCCCTGGGTCCAAATATCCTGTTGCAGTCCAGCGGGACTTCGATGGTCTCACCTGCGGACCGGCCCTCCAATTCCTCGCTCACCTGCGGCGAGAGCACCGCGTTGACCCCATGCACATAGCCCAACGGGAACTCGACCGACGTCAGCACCTGACCGGACTTCTGGTCGATGACTTCATAGGTCAGCTCGACGTACTTGTTGGTGTCGATGGTTTCGCTCATGGTCTCAGAATATGGACGCTGAAAATATTTTAATCTCGCCCTTTTCATAACCCAGCACCAGCCGCCCGAGCCATTCACCTTCCATTTCCGTGCTCCTGACGCGGTAGAGAACCGTGACGTGCTCACCGCGGCGGATGATTCCGAGATAATCCCAGGCCTTGTCCAGCTTGCGCGCGAGGATGCTTCTCTTGAATTGTTTGCCCAGTTCCATCTCATTCAGGCCCAGCAGCAGGTCATAGGAGAAATTCCTGATGAATTTGCCGTACTGGCCCTTGTTGGAGTAGTTGATCAGGTCGTCCCACCACGGGTGGGAAACCGCCAGGATTTCCTCGTCACTGTGTTCAATGATGTTCATCTGTACCGTGGATCAGAAACCGGGGTCGCGCAACCGCCGCATTTCCCTTAAGCCGCCGCTTCCTCGTTTTCATCCACCAGGTGATAAAGGGGCGCTTTCTCCATGGTGTACTCGCCGGTTTCCGGATCGCGGCGGGACACGGTCAGCACATGCCAGTTTTTATCATCCAGTTTCATGGCGTCACCCCGATAGTAGTACCCCGGCCAGCGGGTCTCCTTACGAAACAGCGTGTGTTGCAAGACCGCCTCAGACGTCAGAACGCGGTGCCTCAGTTCCCAGGCCCGCAGCAGTTCATGGATATCCTTGGCGCCGATCTTGTCGAGGTCTTCCTCGATGGTTTTCAGTTTTTTGAGGCCGATGTTCAGCAGCTTGTCGTTGGTCATGTAGTTGACGCTCGCGCCGCCGCCGTATTCATCCATCAGCTTTTGTAAACGATCCAGCCCCTGGCGCGGGTTGATGTAGTTCGGGTTGACGTCACCGGCGACAATTTCATTGCGGAACACCTTGTAGTGCTCCAGCGGCTTGAAGATCTGGGCCTTGAGGCGGTCGAGTTGCGCCTGAGACACCTCGATGCCTTCGGCCTTGCCGTCGTCGATATATTTGCAGGCAGCCTTGGCCGCCAGGCGGCCTTCGGTGAAGGAGCCGGAGGAGAAGGCGTGGGGCGTGCCGCCCACGGCATCGCCAGCGCCGAACAGGCCCTCTACCGTGGTCATGCGGTTGTAGCCCCAAAAGTATTCAGGCGGAGAAACGTCCTCCGGCCCCGAGCACCAGGCGCCGCTCCCGGTTGCATGCGAGCCCATGACATACGGTTCGGAGGTAGTCAGCTCCGGATTCTCATGCTTCGGATTGACATCGGTAGCCGCCCAGAGAACGGCCTGGCCCACGGTCATGCCGAGGAAGTTGTGCCAGCCAATATCCTCCAGGTGCGGATCCTGGAAAGCCTCCATGGTGACCATGTGAATAGGCCCTCGCCCTGCGTTGACCTCCTGGATCAACGCGTGGTTGCGCAGGCAGGTGGGGATGGGTCGATGCGTGAGGTGCGAGGCTTCCGGGTCCAGGTACTCCTTGCCCACCATTTTCTGCAACTCGGGGAACCACTTCGACTCGTACTCTTCGCCGTAGGCATTTTGGGTATAGGTCTTCAGGTGCAGAAAATAGGCGCCCACCGGGCCGTAGCCGTCTTTGAAACGGGCCAGCACGATGCGGTTTTCCATCTGGGTCATCTTCGCGCCGGCCTGGATCATGAGCCCATAGGCTGAACCCGACGACCAGGGCGCGTACCAGACGCGGCCGGCACCCTCACCCACCGAGCGGGGCCGGAAAATGTTGGACGCCCCACCGGCGCCCACAATCACGGTCTTGGCCTTGAATACGTGGTAGTTGCCTGTGCGTACGTTGAAACCGACGGCGCCGGCGACGCGGTTTTCCCTGGTATCGTCCATCAGCAGGTGTGTCACGCAGATGCGGTTGAACACCTGGTCGGCCGACTTTTTCGCAGCCTCTGCCACGATCGGCTTGTAGGACTCGCCGTGGATCATGATCTGCCAGCGACCCTCGCGCTGATAGTTGCCCGTTTTGGGGTCGCGCATGATCGGCAGGCCCCAATCCTCGAACTGGTGCACGGTCGAGTCGACGTGACGCGCCATGTCGAACAGCAGGTCTTCGCGCACCATGCCCATCAGGTCGATGCGGGCGTATCGCACATGATCCTCGGGATTGTTCTCACCGAAGCGCGTTCCCATGTAGCAATTGATCGCGTACAGGCCCTGTGCCACGGCGCCGGACCGGTCTATGTTTGCTTTCTCGGCGATGACAATCTTCTTGTTCTTGCCCCAGTAGCGCGCTTCGAAAGCCGCGCCGGTGCCGCCGAGGCCGGCGCCCGCGACGAGGATATCGATGTGGTCTTCGATGACCGTTTTGTGTGCCATCAGTAGTAAACCCCCGGCTTCATTTTGAGTCCGGCGGATGCCAGGGTGTGGATGTCGCCCTCGTCCATGCGGATGTATTTGGGTTCGTTGAACAGCAGTTGGCTGTCGCGCGCTTCCTGGCTGGGCTCTGCTTCGTCTTTCAGTCGCGGAATGGCCTTGCCCCATGGCTTGGTCGTGATCGGCGCCAGCAGGTCCAGGTCGGTCTTGCCGTCGCGAGATTTGATCCGCCAGGCGATGACGCCCTTTTCTTCATCGCGGTTAACGCGAACCGAATGTCCCAGCGGGGAGAAGTCGGCATAGCCGCGAACGTCAATGGCATTTTGGGGGCAGGCTTTGACACAGGAGTAACACTCCCAGCACATATTGGGCTCGATGTTGTAGGCACGGCGCATCTTGGGGTCGATGTGCATGATGTCCGAGGGGCAGATATCGACGCAGTGTCCGCAACCGTCACATCGGGTCATATATACGAAAGTGGGCATATCAATCTTCTCTCATGGTCTGATCAGTTGAATCGGCCTTGCTCACAGGCCCTAGTAGTGCCTGGGCGCCTCGCGCTTGATACCCAGGCCCATCTCAGGCGGGTTTTTACCCAGGTATTCCGCTACATCCGGATATTTTTCATGCGTGGCCGGATCGTTCAAGTCCGGTACCACCGGCAGATTCTCCATCGAGCCGTCGGATCGGGTGCTCCGCTTCTGCAAAGCCGCCGCCGGTTTGAAGAACATGTGAGCGAACTTGGACCAGGGCACGCCGGCAAAGAGGATGGTTGTAGCCGCGGTGAACAACCAGAAAAACAGCATGGTCAGAGCGCTGTTTCTTGCCTGTAACCACGACCAGAGCAGCGCGAAAGTGGCACAGCCCAGCAGTGACAGGATGAACAGATCGGCCTGAACCACACGAAACGGCGAGTTTCCCTCGGCCGCCACATCCACGCGAATGAAAAACCAGAACCAGTAACCACCGATGCATACCATCAGGGCGCCCGCGTGCCACAGCTGCGGCCAGATGGCCGGGGTGTCAGCGGCCGCGGTGGGATAGGCATAGACCATCACCGCCGTTGACAGGGCAAACGCCACAAACCCGTACATGGTCAGCAGGTGCGCGATGCGTCGCCGGATATTGCAAAACTCGCCCGAGGCCGCAACATCAACCAGTGCGGTTTTGATGGCGTTCGAAACCATCTCACCGCCGCCAACATCCCGTTTGGCGTTGGCTTTCTGTTTACGCATGTTTTCCGAGAAATACCGGGCGCTCTTTTTATGCAGCACATCGAAAATCGTGCCGGCCGCTACCAGGATGATCATCAGGCTGATGTAGCCTTGCATCACAGGCGTGGGCAGCCACGTAGACAGCTCGGCGAAAGGATTGATTGTGAACATCAGTTCGTCCTCGGAGTGACATTTGTCGCCGATCTTGCGAAATCAGCGAGCCAATTATATGCGAGATTGTTAATATTAAGTTCCTATTTAACGAATTTTACGGTGAGAAGGCAAGGCGCGCCCATGAAACGAGCCGCTGAAGACCGTTCTCTCACCAATTTGGAGGCAACAAATGTCTAACCTGGTTGAACCTCACGGCGGTAACGGCCTGCGCGCCCTGCTTGTGCCAAGCACTGAACGTGCTGAAGAGTTGAAGCGCGCCGAGGGCATGAAGAAAGTGCCCATGACCAGCCGCGAGGTTTCTGATGTGCTCATGCTGGCCATGGGGGCATATACACCGCTGGGAGGCTTCATGAATGAGGCCGACTGGCGTGGTGTTTGCCTGGATATGAAAATGGCAGACGGCCTGTTCTGGCCCATTCCCATTACCCTTTCCTGTGAGCGAGCATTGGCGGACAGCATTGGCGCCGAGGAAGAGGTGGCGCTGGTGAATGCCGAGAGCGGTGAAATCCTGGCCATCATGCAGGTGACGGAAAAGTATGCCCCGGACAGGGTGCTGGAATGCGAGCACGTCTACCGGACCACCGACACGGACCATCCGGGCGTGGCCAAGGTCATGGCGCAGGGCGAGGTCAACCTGGCCGGCCGGGTGAGCTGTCTTTCTGAAGGCGAGTACGCCCAGGCTTACCCGGAGCTCTACCTGAGCCCGGCGCAATCACGCGCGCGGTTCCAGCAGAATGGCTGGTCGCGGGTGGCGGCTTTCCAGACCCGCAACCCCATGCAGCGCGCACACGAGCACCTGGTGAAGATCGCCATCGAAGTGACCGATGGGGTTTTCATACACCAGGTGCTGGGCAAGCTGAAGCCGGGAGACATTCCGGCCGAGGTACGCACGAAGGCCATCCAGGCCATGATCGATCACTATTTCGTGCCGGGCACCGTGATCCAGGCGGGCTATCCCATCGAGATGCGATATGCCGGCCCGCGCGAGGCCCTGCTGCACGCGTTGATCCGCCAGAACTATGGCTGCTCGCACCTGATCGTTGGCCGCGACCATGCCGGCGTGGGCAGCTATTACGGACCGTTCGACGCGCATCACATTTTTGATACCTTGTGGGACGGTGCGCTGCACACGCGGCCGCTGAAAATCGATATCACCTTCTTCTGTAACAAGTGTTTCGGTATGGCCACGGGCAAGACTTGCCCGCACGGTGAGGAAGACCGCATCCATATTTCGGGTACCCAGCAGCGGGCCATGCTGGCCGAGGGCGCGCCGGTTCCCAGGGAATTTGGCCGCGAAGAGGTGATTGAGATATTGCGTGATTACTACGGAAGCCAGGTACCGGCCTGATGACGGAATCGGGCCGTCAACCCGAGAGAGAGCGGCTGCATGAGAACATGCGGCCGGACGCCCGCCCGGACCTGAATGACGAAGCGGCGCGCTATGTTCTGCAGTACCATGCGCGCGCCGTTCGTTTGCGGGTGGAGGAGCTTTTTCCTGGCGTGATCGCCGCGGTCACGGTCGCCATCGCGGCCATGTTCCTTTCGGAACACTATGGCGCGCCGGTCATGCTGTTCGCACTGCTGCTGGGTATGGCCTTCCGTTTTGTCTCCGAAGAAGGCAAGGGCGTGGCGGGCGTTCAGTTTTCGTCACGCTACGTTCTGCGCATTGGCGTCGCCCTGCTGGGAATGCGCATCACTGTCGACCAGATCATGTCGCTGGGCGCAGGTCCGGTGTTGCTGGTCGTGGGTTCCGTATTTCTGACCATTGGTTTTGGAATTGCGCTGTCCCGCCTGATGGGCAACGACAGCCGTTTTGGTGTGCTGACCGGGGGCAGTGTGGGTATTTGCGGCGCGTCAGCGGCCCTGGCCATCGCCGCAGTCCTGCCGCAGGACAGGGACAGCGAGCGCAACGCGATTTTCACCGTTATTGGGGTAACCACGCTGAGCACGGTCGCCATGGTGCTGTACCCCATGGTGGCCGAATACTTTGGCCTGGATGAAACGGCCGCCGGCGTGTTTCTAGGTGGCACCATTCATGATGTCGCACAGGTGGTTGGCGCCGGCTATTCCGTATCCGACCCCACCGGTGACACGGCAACGTTCATCAAGCTGTTGCGCGTCGCGCTCCTGGTGCCGGTGGTATTTACGTTGTCGCTGATTTTTCACACGCGCAGAAACCGCATGGATGAAGGCCAGAAGCGCTGGCTGCTGCCGCCGTTTATTATTGCCTTCGTGATGCTGCTGGCGCTCAACAGCACGGACGTCACGCCGGCGCCCGTCCGCAACCTGCTGGTAGAGGCATCACGCTGGTGCCTGGTCACCGCCATCGCGGCGCTGGGTATGAAAACCTCGCTGAAAATGCTGTTCGAAGTCGGCTGGCGCCCTGTTTCGATCATCGTGATTCAAACGCTGTTCATCGGCGTGCTGGTTTTGGGTGGCGTTATATGGATGGGGGCGAATCTTTGAAATCACTGGACGTCATTCAGCATACCTCCGCCGATTATCTCGGCCTGATGGAGGATCATTTCGAGGGGCGCAGAATTCGTTTTCGTTACACGCGGCCATTCACCGAGAAAGGCCGCGTCCCGGCACCCGCTGACGCACTGGACGGCCTGGTGCTGCTCGGCGGCGGGCCCTGGGGGTCGGCGGGCGGCCGGGACCTGCCCTC
>WTJD01000163.1:3157-4972 GCA_011524975.1 Lysobacterales bacterium | reverse complement strand
ATCATGCTCCGGTCAGGGGCATCCCAACGCTCGAAGGGCCGAAAATCGCGGAAGTGATGGTTCGATCGCACATACAGCACCAGGGCAAACACCTGCAGCCAGATGATGATGGCAGTGGCATAACCACAGCCACGCGCGCCCATGGCCGGCATACCCAGGTTACCGAACATGAAGATCCAGTTCAGCGGCACGTTAAGGGCGATACCCAATAAGCCGATGTACATGGTCGGGCGTGTGTGGCCGGAGCCCTCGGAGAAAAAACGCAGTAGAAAAACCAGCGTCATCGCGGGCGCGCCCCAGGCCATGGCCTGCATATAATCAACCGCCGTAGGGATGATGACCGGGTCGATGCCCATGACATGCAGCAGGGGTTCGCCACTGGCCATGAGCGCGGCAAATACAACAGCCAGGGCCAGTGCAATCCACCAGGCCTGCCTCAAAGCTTCCCCCGCCCGCGCCTGCAGGCCGGCGCCGTCGAGTTGCGCCACCGTGGGCTGTAACGCCATCAGCGTTCCCAGCACGAACATGAGTATGGAAGACCAGACAGCGCCACCGATGGCCAGTGCGGCCAGCGCCACGTCCTTCTGAGGCAGACGCCCGGCCATCACGGTGTCAACGAAATTCATCCCGAAACTCGAGACCAGGCCCACAATAACCGGCGCGGCCAACACCAGCGTTCGCCGTACCTCAGCGGAGTGGTCTTTTCCTGCGGTTATACTGTGCACGGCCCGGATGCCTTCGGGGAGACGCTGCATTGTACATGAGGCTTTCGCACCTATGACGCTGAGTGCTTTTGTGACCGGCGCAACCGGATTCGTCGGCGCGCACCTGGCGCGTGAACTGGCGCTGAACGGCTGGTCCGTGACCGCACTGGTCAGAAAGACTTCTCCGCTTGGGGAACTGGACGGACTCGACATCGAATTGCGCCAGGGTGACGTGGTGGACGCCGAGTCAGTGCGCGAAGCCATGCCCCCCACGGTCGACGCCGTCTTTCACGTGGCCGCCAGCACCAATGTCTGGAAGCGACAGAATGAATCGCAGACCCGTGTCAATATCGATGGCACGCGCAACGTGATCCGTGCCTGCGAGCAGCGCCGGGCTGGGCGGCTGATCCACACTTCGAGCTTTATCGTCTGGGGCTTCCAGCAGGGCCGACTCACTGAAGAGAACACGCGGCTCGATAACGCGGACTGGATCAATTACGTTCGGACCAAGTGGGCTGCCGAGGAGTTGGTCGATGCAGCAGCCACGCGCGGGCTGGACACCGTTATTCTGAATCCGGCGCATATCCTTGGCCCGGGTGACCGGCACAACTGGTCACGAATGATTCGACTGGTGGATACCGGCAAGCTGCCCGGAATTCCACCCGGCGGAGGCGCCTTTTCCGATGTCAGGGAGGTGGCCAGGGCCCACGTACAGGCCTTTCACCACGGTCGGCCCGGGCAGCGTTACCTGCTGGGTGGGGAAAATATCGCATTCCTGGATCTCGTGCGAATGACCGGCGAAATACTGGGGCGTAAGGTACCGGCTCGGGCATCACCCGCCTGGTTACTCAGGGCGATGGGGCGGCTCTACGAGGCCGGATCAATGCTGAACAAAAAAGAACCCGATCTGACGCCGGAATCCGCCGCCATGATTACACAGCACATTGATTGTGACTCCTCCCGGGCGCAGCGCGAATTGAATTACCGGTTCACCCCACCGAGGGACCTGCTGCTTGATACGATATCGTGGATGAGGGAAAACGACATGTTGAGCGAGCAAGCATGAGCCAGACCGAAAACGAACATTCTCCGGATGCCTCGTTTACCGAAA
>WTJD01000163.1:0-3057 GCA_011524975.1 Lysobacterales bacterium | reverse complement strand
GGCAGAGGCCTTGGCAGAAGCCAGCGCGCTGGAGGCCCGCGACCCCGCGCTGACATTAAAGCCAGGGCGGCTGGCCGGGTCGGCCCAGTGCCTCAACTGTGGCACCCCGCTTGCGGGCCCTTTCTGCCATTACTGCGGTCAGCCCGACCGAAATTTCATGCGGTTTTTCCCTGCTCTGCTGCGCGAATTCATGGAGGAATTCCTGGATCTCGACTCCCGTTTCATGCGAACCATGAAACCGCTGTTGTTCAAACCCGGCAGGCTGACACGTGACTACCTGGACGGCCGCCGGTTCCGTTACACCCCCCCATTAAGGCTGTACATATTCGCATCCATCGGCTTCTTTCTGCTGGCCGCAACGCTATCAACCAATGCCATCAACGTCGGCATGAATGTCGATCCGGTAACCGGCGAGTCCAACATCAACATTTCCACCTACGGCGCCAATCAGCCATTGGATGAAACGCAACAGGAGGAAGTGCGCGCGGCCCTGGAGCGTGCCGGTATTGAGGATGCCGGCGAAATGGTGGAGCGCATGAGCGCCGCCCCGCCGGTGGGCGAAGGTAAAGACAGCGAACTGGACACGTTCACCGCCGATCAGATCACGGTCAACGACAAGCCCTGGGACAAGGAGACCAACCCGCTGGAGATTCCTTTTATGCCCGCGTTCGTCAACCGCTGGATCAACAATGAGATCGAACAGTCACCGGCCAAAGCCAGGCGCATCAACGAAAACCCGAACGTCATCGTGGACCAGATCTTCGACATCTTGCCTGCCACCATGTTCGTGCTGCTGCCGGTCGTGGCCCTGCTGTTCAAGTTCTGGTACGCCTTTGCCAAGCGTTACTACATCGAACACCTGATCTACGCGCTGCACAACCATTCCTTCATTTTCGTTTGCGCCATCATGATCCTTCTGTTCAATCTGCTGCGAATCTGGGCGGACACGGGATGGCTGGCCGATACCATGGTCTGGGCCATCAACCTGACCGCCATCTGGATTCCCGTGTATCTGCTGATATCGCTGCGCAGGGTTTACCAGCAGGGCTGGTTTCTGACGACCGCCAAATTCTCATTGATCGGCCTGAGCTATGTGACGCTGCTGGCCTTTGTCACCAGCGTGGTGGCCATTCTCGGTTTCGTACTGCTCTAGCGGTCAGCAGATACAGCAGGCGCTCAGCCGTAGCGCTCTCGCAGGTAATTGAACACCGCCCGCAAACCCAGCGCTTCGCCACCCTTGGGCCGTCCCGGGCGCGAGGACTGGTTCCAGGCGAAGGTGTCGATATGCACCCATGGCACACCACGCTCAACGAAATGCTCCAGGAACAACGCCGCGGTGATGCAGCCGCCGTACGCGGTGCTGCCGATATTGTTGATGTCGGCAATATCGCTCTCTAAAAGCGCGTTGTAGGGCTGATAAAGCGGCATCGTCCAGAGCGGATCTTCGACGCGTTCACCTGCCTCCTTGATGGCCTGCGCGATTTCCTCGTGATTGCTGAAAACGGGCGGCAGGTCCGCGCCAAGCGCGATGCGGGCAGCCCCGGTCAAAGTCGCAAAATCGATCACCAGGTCAGGCGCTTCCTCGCAGGCCAATGCCAGCGCGTCTGACATGATGACGCGGCCTTCCGCGTCGGTGTTCCCTATCTCGACGCTCAGGCCCTTGCGCGTGTCGATCACATCACCCGGCCGGTAGGCATTACCGCTGATGGCGTTTTCTACCGCGGGGACAAGTACCTGCAAATTGACCGGCACCCGGAATTGCATGATCAGCTGCGCCAGCGCCAGAACATGGGCCGCGCCGCCCATATCCTTCTTCATCAGCCGCATGCCGGCCGCGGGCTTGATGTCCAGCCCGCCCGTGTCAAAGCAGACGCCTTTTCCGATCAGGGCCAACCGCGGATGTTCTTTATCACCCCAGTTCAGACTCACCAGCCTGGGTGCTCGTGACGCCGCGCGACCGACCGCGTGGATGGCTGGGAAATTCTCATTCAGCAGGTCATCACCCTGGATCACTTTGACCTGGGCGTCATACAGATCGCCCACCCGGGTAACCGCTGCCGTCAGCTCCGCTGGCCCCAAGTCTTCCGTGGGGGTATTCACCAGGTCCCGAACTAGACACTGGGCGCCCACCATCCGCTCCACGATGTCCGCGATGTCCTCGTCCAGCAGCAGGCTCGGCCCTTCCGGGGCATCTTTGCTTCGATATCGGTTGAACCGATACGCGGACAGCCCCCAGCCGATGCTGGCCTGAATACGCTGATCGTCACTCCAGACCGATACCAGGCGGTAACTTCCGGCTGGCAATTCTCGGGCGAGGTTGCCGAACTGGAACAACCAGCCCCGCTCCGCCATGCCAAAAACAACGGCCTCGACCCGGCCATGCTCATCCGGCACGCCGCACCACTTGCCCGGCTTGGCCTTGAAACCGGCGCTTTCCAGCCATCGGCGGTGACGCTTTGAAGCTGATTTCAGCCAGTCAGGGAAGTCCGCCTCGGAAACGGGCAACAAAGGTATGCTGGAGCGTTGGTGGTCGCGCGTGTAGCTCATGTTCGGATCCTCTGCGGTAACCCGGTCAGTTTATTTCATGCCATGCCGACAAGGAACCGGCTCACGGATACAAAACACCCGATGGTCAGTCGATACGGGCGATATAGGCTCGTCCGCCGCGGCGGATCTGCAGCACGATCGGTCCGGACTGGCCTTGCACGGCTTCACGCATTTCCGTCAGGTTTCTGATCCGCTGCCGATTGGCTCCAGTGACCACATCGCCCGGCCGTAAACCCTCGTAGGCCAGCCTGCTCTTGGGCTCGAGTTCGGCCACCAGCACGCCCGCGTTGATTCCGTCGCGCATTTTTGCCGGAAGCTCTGTAAATACGGCCCCGGCCAGCCGCCGGTCGAGTTCGGAGCCCTCGAGTTCCGGTGTCGGCTGAATCAACAAGTCGGCCGTCCGTGCTTCCTCGTCCCTCAATTAGCCCACACGAACCGTTTCCCCCACCGGCACCTGTCCCTCGGCGTTCATGAATGCCTGAGCGCTGCTGACCACACGCCCCCGAACGG
>WTJD01000279.1:15902-46690 GCA_011524975.1 Lysobacterales bacterium | reverse complement strand
ACCACCGTCCGAGCCCGAGCTGTTGCGCCTGCCATATGTTAGCAATGCCACCGGCAAGGAACGGGGATTCCTGGTGTATTTGCCACGCGGTTTTCGCGATGATCCAGAGCAGCGGTGGCCGCTGCTGCTTTTCCTGCATGGCAGCGGCGAAGTCGGCGACGGTCTGGAGCGGCTGGACTATGTCATGCTGCATGGTCCGTTGGGCGAAGCCTGGGTGCAACAAAGAGATTTGCCTTTTGTCATGATCGGGCCGCAACTTCCGCTGTTTGAGCAGGAGGACCGGCTGAGGTATTCAGTGGGCGTGCCCAAACCGCAGCGCCTGAAAGGCGTGATTCCAGATCGGCCCTCGGACCATCGGCCAACCGGGCCTTTTGAAAGCCAGATCGATATCGGCGCCGGGCGCGGCCCCTACCAGCCTCGACTGGAAGACGGCTGGTGGAAGATTGCGGATGAAGTTATGTCCATGGTCGATCGTGTCATTGCGGAATTTCAGGGAGATGCCGACCGCGTCTATCTTACGGGCCTTAGCCTGGGTGGCTGGGGCGCCTTCGAAATGGTGGAGGCTTATCCTGATCGCTGGGCGGCGATCGCGCCCATTGCGGGGGCCGGCAACCCGGCGGCCGCCCCTCTGCTCGCCGAGCGTAATTTACCGATCTGGATGTTTGCCGGTGGGCGTGACACCACCGTGCCCGAGGGCTGGGTCGCAACGATGGCCGAAGCCATCAATGCCGCCGGGCATCCAACTCTTCGCTACACGGTGCATGAAGACGCCGGTCACCTGGTATGGATACAGGTGTATGCGGGCGAGGACCTGTACGACTGGTTCCTGCAACACGAGAGATCCTGAGCGGGCCCGATCGCGATCAGCTTGTATACCCGGCAAGCTCGGGCTGACTATTGATCGGCGGGCGCTGGGACGTCACCGGAAATGGCCAGCATGCGATAAAAATGTTCGATCTGCTCACGCTGGTCCGGCGGCAGGTAATCGAAATTCCTGCCCCTGTCGACCACCTCCCAGAATTCGGGTTCAACCGCAGCCAAAAGTTCTCCACGCAATCTTTTCAGGCGCTCGAGATCCTCATCGGCCATGTCGTGCGCGATGATGCGGGCCAGGTCGTCGGCCCCCGCGCTGAGGTAGAAGCACGCCAGCTTGATCTGGGCCTTGCGAACACCGCGCAGGGAATTCTCCTCGGCTTTCGACTCGGGTTGCTCATCGACTTTCAGCAAACGTTCGAGAATCGACTTATGGCCGTCATACGCCCGTAAATAGGCCAACTCACACAATGAGGCCAGGTCGAACGCGGCCGTTTCCGTGACAAAGGGCAAACCGCTGTGATTGGCCAGCCGACCATAGTAGGCCAGGTGCTGGGTGACCCCGTCCACCACCCGCTGCGCTCCGTCCTCGAGCGCGGATTCGGCAAAATTTCGGTACTGATCCAACACGTTGTAAGCACTGCGGACATCTTTGCGGTTGATGGCGGAGCGCAGAAAGCTGTTGAAATAGCGGATGCACAGGTCTGTAACGGCCTCGTCTTTTTCTCGCAGCGCGAGTTCTGAGACCTGGCGCACGTTGATCGACACCAGCCGGACCACATCACGCATGCGATTGAGTGATGCCTGGTAGATGGTGAACATCTGTCGCAACACCATCCATTCCAGCCAGCTGCGATGGCTTTCCAGCCGCTCCACACTCTCCTCGGACAGAATCTCGAACTCCGCACATTGCCTGACCTGACCTTTGATCTTGAACCACTCTTCTTCCATGCCGGATTTATGGCCGACATAGGTGGTCGCAATGTCCCGCAGGGCGTCACTGGTCATCGAGGCAATCCCCCGGTCCTGTTGTGACAACGCGTGCAGAGCTACGTCGGAAAGCTGCTCTACCGCGCCTCTGAACGCCAGCTGCAACCGACGGAGCTGGCGGGGGTCCCGCTCGGCCCTGGAGTGCAGAAATATACTGACCGCCTCATGCTTGAGATGCGTCACAAGACGGGCCGGATCAAGAAACGCAAATACGTAGATGAAATAGGGCACCAGCAACAGCACCGTCACCACCACGACGAGCAGAGTACTGGTCAGCAGCAGCTGCGGAACAATGCCGTTACGCACCAGGATGGCGGCGATGACGCAATGCACGGAGGCCACGACATAGAACGCCAAAACGGCCAGGTTACCCCTGTCGTGGAAAAACATTTCGGTAACCCGGTGGGTATATCGGGTTGCGGCCAGCTGCAGCGTAATGGAGACCACGGTGATGGTGATACCGAGCACGCCCACAATCACTTCAGGGAAATTGCCCAGAACCGATTCGGCCATACCCGGCTCCAGGGCCAGCATGCGCGACCAGATGCCGGCGCCCCCGCTCAGCAAGCCCAGCCCCGCAATGATCAGCAACCAGACCAGGGTGACAACACACAGCATCAGCAAAGCTGAGCGCCAGCCTCTAACGCTGAGAATGCCGACCATTAAGACAGCCCCCGGTCAGTTGACCCAGGCCTGGCTGACCGGCCGGGGACATAACAATATTCTGGATACAACAAGACAGGCTTCCATGGCTCAGGGCGATGCTGAGCCATGTTACCGCAAAACCGCGAACATCAACGAACGCGTCGTGACGCCCGTTGGCGGCCCTGGGAAAAGGATGCGACAGATCAGTATTTCGCTCTGAGGCTGAGCTTGAGTAAACACTAGGTGTCGTCGGACAGAAGCGCCCAGCGCTCGTGATCGCGCCACTTGCCGTTGACCATGAGATAGCGGGGAGAATAACCCTCGCATTCAAACCCCAGGCTCTCTACCAGCCGAATGGATCGCAGGTTGTCCGGCTGGATGTTGGCCTCGAGCCGGTGCAGACCCAGTCGCTGGAAGGCCATCTCGATCAGCTGCTGCAGACCCTCCTTCATATAGCCACGCCCGGCATGCGCCTCCACCGCGTAGTAACTGAGATACGCGCTACATAAGGCCTCGTAGGTAATCACGTTCAGATTGACCACCCCGCAGATCGACCGGTCACCCACGCGTCGCACCAGGAACCCTTCCTCGTTGTCGCGCTCCAGACGCTGGATATAGCGGCGCCAGGCGGCCATGTCGCAGGGCGCGGCTACCCACGGATGGTGCAGCCCTTTGCTGTTTTGCATGGCATTGATGAAGGCCGGACCGTCTCCGTAACGCGGCCGGGCCAGGTAGGTGCGCAGCGCGGGAAAGGCGATTTCAGCCATAAGCCAACCACGCGTAGTGCCCCAGCAGGCCGGCAAACACCGCCAGACCCACCCAGTTGTTGTTGAGGAACGCGCTGAAGCACGCCTTCTCGGAGCGGTCACGCACCCGAATCTGCTGCCGGATGAACAGGCCCGCGGCCGCCGCCACACCGAGATACCAGGGCCAGGTAAAGTCCATGGCAAAGCCCAGCGCCATCAACATGGCGACCATGCACACCTTCAGCATTCGCAGCGCCGTCAGGTCGTGCTGGCCGAACAGGATGGCTGTTGATTTCACGCCGATGGCCAGGTCGTCTTCACGGTCAACCATGGCATAGAGCGTGTCATAAATGACCGACCAAACCGTGTTGATGGCCAGCAACCACCAGGCCACCCCCGGCACGGCTCCGGTCTCCGCGGCAAAAGCCATGATCATGCTCCAACCAAAAGCCACACCCAGCACGACCTGGGGCAGATGTGTGAAACGCTTGAAGAAGGGATAGCTGGCCGCCAGCGCGGCCCCCACAAATGCCAGCTTCACCGTCAACGCGTTGGTGAGCAGCACCAGGCCAAAAGCCGCCAGCATCAGCAAGGCGAACAGCACCATCGCCTCCCTGACCGTCAGTTCACCGGCGGCCAGCGGGCGGGCGCGGGTGCGCTCCACATGCGGATCGAAATCTCGATCCGCCACATCATTCATGATGCATCCCGCGGCCCGCATGACGATCACGCCAGCGACGAAAATCAGAATGTTTTTCAGATGGGGCGAACCGGCGCCGGCGATCCACAGCGCCCACAAGGTAGGCCACAGCAACAGCAGGATGCCAATGGGCCGGTCGAAGCGCATGAGCCGCCAGTAGGCATTCCATTTCGATGGCGCGGGCATGGGTGCGGTGCTGCTCATAGGGGTGCTCTGAATGACGCTGTCGGTCAGGTAAAATGGCCGTTTCGCCATTCTACCTGACTGCCCATGGACCTGATCGATATCGGTGCCAACCTGACGCATGACTCCTTCGACCGTGATCGCGAGGATGTGATTGCGCGGGCGAGAGAGGCGGGCGTCTCGCGCATGGTCGTCACCGGCGCCAGCCGTGAGGGCAGCGTGCATGCCCGCGAGCTTGCCGAGCTGCACCCCGAAGTGCTGTTCGCGACCGCAGGGGTCCACCCGCATCATGCGGCAGATTACGATGAGGACACCGATCGGACATTAAGAGCGTTGCTGGAAGACGCCAGGGTGGTCGCCGCCGGCGAAGCGGGGCTGGATTACTTTCGGGACTTTTCACCCCGTGATGCCCAGCGCGAAGCCTTTGAGTCGCAACTGCAGATGGCCATCGACAGCGGCAAACCGATATTCCTGCACCTGCGTGATGCGCATGACGACTTCCATGCCATCCTGAAGGGCATGCGTGATCAACTGGCCGACGCCGTGGTGCATTGTTTTACCGGCAGCCAGGAAGAACTGCGGGCCTACCTGGACCTGGACTGCTATATCGGCATCACCGGCTGGATCTGCGATGAACGCCGCGGAACGCATATGAAGGAATACCTGGGTGAGATTCCCCAGGACCGGCTGATGATCGAAACCGACGCGCCGTATCTTAAGCCGCGCAACCTCAGGCCGCGAGTGAAGTCGCATCGTAACGAGCCCCGCTGGCTGCCGTGGATCCTGGGCACGCTGGCCGCCGTTCGGGGCGAGCACCCCAAGGCCCTGGCTGAGGCCACCACCCAAAACGCCGAACGGTTTTTTCGCTTACCCGCCAGAGAGCAAACAGATCTTCAGGCCGGGTGAGCACAACCCGTGCGGCACACCGACGCACCGGGCGGTCTGGCCAGGAGCGCCCACTCCCCCGGCACGCTTTCAACCCGGATAAGAAACTGCGTCTGTTCTCAATTCAACTCAACAGGGGGCTGCGCCAACACTGACGCCAGTCTCCAAGCCTGCCTTGCCCTTAAATCTCGCTCTCCGACACCGCCTCTGACCGGCGGATCTCATCGATCTCCCGATAGGCCTTGTCCAGCTCCATTCTCAACGAGCGCAAAGCGTGATTGGAATCGAAATAGACCCGGGCTGTCTCGTCCGTGAAGCGAAACCCCAGGTAGTCATCAACATCAGCGAGGGACAAAAACAGACCACTCTTGAGGGTGGATACATTGAGTGACTCGTAGCCACCGTTGCGGTCGATGATGATCTCAGTCGCGATGGCCGCCGTCAGCCGCTGCAGATCGCGCTCGGACCGCAGAATGATCGAATCGCTGTCCTGCATGGAAATGGCCCTGGCGGCAGGCAGCATACGGCTTTGAAACGACGGCTGACCGTCGGTGTCCTCCGACCATTCAAGCACCAGAAATTCGTCCCCTTGCTCAGCCTTCAGTTTTCGGGTGACCTCAGCCAGCGTAACCAGGTTGCTGTCACCTTGCGCATCGGCAACCGGCAGGAACAGCTGGTTCAGATCGGGAAACGTCCTGGCCAGGTTTGACGAGACCACATCAAAAATCATCTTGCGAACAAGCACCTCATCGCCCGGTATGCGGTCATCGTGAAATAGCCTGATGGTGTCGTTCTCGATCAGTTCGGGTGACTTCTCCAACAGTTCATTGGCGGTCGTCCTGTAGTTCGAAAACCGCTGGTCATTCAGCAGGAAGTTCATATCAAAAATGTCGCTCTCCGAGACCCGGTACACGTTGTTGAACAGACTGAGGTCTGACTGCCTCGACATGACCGCATCGGACGCCATGTTCGCCCGGACACCAATCGCGTCTTCTGCGAGCACATGCGGAGTCAGCACGATGATAATTTCGCGCTTCTGCGCTTCGTTGTCGGTGGCACCGAAAAGCCCGCCGAAGAAAGGAATGGACCCGAGCACAGGCACCCGCGATTTCTGTTGCTCACTGTTTCCAGCGACCAGCCCGCCAATGATGATCGGCGTGCGATCAGGAATACGGGCAAAGGTCTGAACCTTCCTGGCCGCTGATCCCTTTTTCTCAGCTAGGAGAATGCTTCCGCCCTCACCATCGGGGGCAAATACCTCGCCGCTGTTTTCGTCAACCTCCGCTTCGACCGTGGCGTCAATCTCCAGGCTGACCCATTCCCGATCCGCAGATACACGTGGACGGAGATTCAAGGTAATACCCAACAGCAATGGTTCAAACTGGTAGGCAGAAACCACCAACTCGCCCGTGGTGCCGATGGACGACTCTACGATCGGTGACTGGATGACATCCACGATCTGAATCACGGCCTGGCGATTGCTGAGAGCGAGCACGCTGGGGCGGGCGAGAATCTCGGCCTTGCCCGAGTCGACCAGCGCCCTGACCTGTGCCTGGATTCCGATTCCCGGGTTAAACTCGAAGTTGCCATCCGAGTCCTGCCGGTTGTTGCGCTCGAAATCGACAGTAGGCCCCTCACCAACGCCCAGTGAACCCAGCTGAAGCAAGCTATTGGAACCGATGTTGGCCGTTTGATAGGCCACCCCAAGCTCTTTTGAATCTTCCTCGGAAACTTCCAGCACCATGGTCTCGATGTAGACCTGGGGTGAAGCGGTATCGACCACCGAGCGCAGCAATTCGGTGAAGCGCTCCATCTGAACGATTTGCGAGTCGTGGTAGAAAACGATCAGTTGGTCCAGGTCCACAGCATGCGCTTTGCGAAGCGGCAGAATTTCGAGATTTCCCACCCCGGTGTAATTGATGTTCCTGGCACTCTCCTCGCTCTTGGCGCCAATGATCAGGTTGCTCTCCTCATCCGGCCGCGGAACCAGGACCAGCGGCAGCTCAGAGCAGCTGTACTTTTTCTGGTGAGCAGGCCCGAGTGTCGAACGGCCCTGGGCGCCCGTGGCCGCATCGCTGTGCGCGATGGTGTTGTACCCCATGGTCTCGAGCAGCATGACCGCCGAGGCCGTATCCCGATTGGAGAGACCAAAATTTTGCACCGTCAGTTCGTTCAGGGAAAACAGATTTTCAGCGCAGGGAACCGCTGGCATGCTCAGCATGTCCGGTTCCAGAAGCCGCTTTTTCCCGCTAGGAAAGACGGGCGACTGCACCTTGGGGATTGCTGATTCGGTTTCTGCGAGCATCTCCGCTCGCGCCTGTGTTTGAACCTCGATATTTGGCCGTTTGGAGCCTCCCGTTTTACAACTCATCAGGACCAAGCTGATGAGAATCAACGGCAAAATTGACCTGGACATCCTTTTCCCTCCAATAACGTCATCAACGCAGCAAGATCGTGCGTCATCGGCACGGTTTGACCCGGGGCCGGGCATCAGGGAGCTGCGGATGATTCAACCCTTTGTTTGGGCTTTGTTTGATGTTTTAAGTATGGATCTAATTTTCCGAGAGTATATACCACGTTTTCTGCGCCCGGCATTCCGATGGCGCGGCTGCCCGTATGGCAGTTCTCGAAACCGGTATGGTGGGCGCTGATCATCGCGCTGCCCTGGCCTGCCTGGCGTCGAAAACTTATCTCGATTTATTCGCCGAGCGCACCGACGCGCACATGCTCATCGTGCTGGCTTAAGGGCTGGTGGCGGTGCTGCTGGCCTGGGGAACGGTTGCGGGACATGCCATACGCATATCCCGCGCCAACCCGATCATCGCACTGCGATACGAGCAAAAAGCCGGGTGATCTACTGGACGGTCACCGTGATTTTGTCGGAAATGACGGGAGGCTGGTGAGGAATATGCGCGTGGTCGCCCAGCAGCAGTTGCAGGGTATGTTTACCCGGCGCAAGTTCCAGCGTGGTCTCGGTCTGGCCGCCACCGAAGTGGATAACGTTGTTGTTCTTGGGCAGCGGCAGTTCCAGCGGGGGCAGTTCATCCAGATCCACCAGCATGTGATGATGGCCCGTGTTGGGCACAGCCTGCCCCGCCGGCGCGACACCCATGTTCACCAGCCCGAAGCGCACAACCACCGGGTTGCTGACAACGTCCCCATCCCGCGGGGTGATGAAATAGACCTCGGCGCCCTCAGGCGCCGGGGCGGCCAAAGCGTTGGCCGCGAGGCTCAGCAATATCGATGCAAGCATCTTTTTCATGTGTTTTCTCCATCTTCGATCTTCATATCACTGGCCTGATCCTGCGTCCAGCGACCGACTTCGTCCTGCAGGATATCCAGGGGCACAGAACCCAGCGCCAGGATGAAGTCATGAAAAGCGCGCAAGTCAAAGTCAGGGCCCAGCCGGGACTCGGCCGAGCGCCGTAGTTGCCAGATGGTGTATTCACCCAGTTTGTAACTCAGCGCCTGCGCGGGCCAGGAAATATAGCGGTCGACCTCGGTGGTCACCTCGTGAATGGACAGCGCGGTATTACCGGCCAGGTACTCCTGCGCCTGCTCGCGGCTCCAGCCCATCGCGTGAATACCAGTATCGATAACCAGGCGGCAGGCCCGCCACATCTCATAGGTCAGCCGGCCGAAATCTTCGTAGGGCGTTTCGTAGATCTCCATCTCCACGCCCAGCTTTTCCGCGTACAAGGCCCAGCCCTCGCCGTAGGCAGAGATATAGTCATAACGCCGGAAATCAGGCTGTTCATCCTGCTCCAGCGCGAGCGCTGCTTGCAGATGGTGGCCCGGCGCGGCCTCATGCAGAGACAGCGCGGGCAGGGCATAAAGCGGCCTGCTTTTCAGGTCATAGGTATTGACCCAGTAGTAACCACCGCGCAAGGCATCCTGCGGAGCGCCTGCATAGCGCCCGGCGGTGTAAAACGGCGCAATATCCTCCGGCACCGGCGCCACGCCATAGGGCTGACGCGGCAGGCGGCCGAAAAACTGGGGCAGGCGTCCGTCCACTTTTTTGGTCACATAGGAGGCTTCCGCCAGCAACTGTTTCGCCGTGGTCGCATAAAACTGCGGATCAGTCCGCAGGAATTCGATGAAATCGGCAAAGCTGCCGTCGAAACCGAGCTGCTCGATGATCTCCTGCATCTCCGCCCGGATGCGCCTGACTTCGCTCAAACCAATGTCGTGTATTTCCGCCGGACTGAGATCAACCGTGGCATAGCGCCTAATCTGCGATTGGTAGAACGCTTTCCCGCCCGGCAAGGCGCTGGCGCCCAGCGTCGTACGGGCGCCCGGCAGGTACTCCTCGTGAAAGAAGGCCAGCAGCCTCTCGTGGGCAGGCACCACGCCCTCCATTACCACGCGGCGCGCCTTGTCCAGCAGCGCCTCACGCGCTTTCGTGTCATCCGTCTCGGGCAGGTCGATGAATGGACGGAAAAACGGGCTTTCCTCGGCTGAGCCCACCACCTGGGCCTTGATGGGCGCATCACGGCCGTCCAGTACGGCACGGGGTTGGGTCATGCCAACCGCCAGACCTTCTCGCATGAGACCGATGTACTGATCCATCACCAGCGGCAGCTCTTCCAGCGTGGCCAGGTAGCCGGCGTAGCTATCGAAATCGGTGAAATCAGTCTCCTGGGGCAGGCGCGCCAGCGACATGTAGAAACCCCAGTCGCTGTTGAAAGGGATCAGGTAAGCACGATGTTCATGATCTTCGATAAACTGCCTGACCTGGTTCCGGAAAATCCGGTAGTTGATGCATTCCACGCGCTCAAGCCGTTCGCAGGAGACCGCTTTGAGCTCCGTCTCCAGCCCGGCATAGAAGGCGTAACGGCGATCCTGGTCTTCCCGGGCCACGCGCGTCAGCCGGTGGGCCGTCTCCTCTGCCCCCATTTCACGGGCCAGCCGAGGGTACTCCTTCAGCCTGAACGCCCACTCTTTTTCATACAGCGACTTAAACGCTGCGCTGTCCTCGGCGGCGGACACGCACAGCGTGAAACCCAGAAAAAACAGGCCGGTCATGATGTGCTTCACATGCAGTTCCTCAATGGTTAAGGCTGTATCGGGGCGTTCATTATAGGACGGGCAGGTTGCTCAGGGCTGCCAGGTGCTGCCCACCCCTTCAAGCTCCGCCCGGTCAAGCAGGGCCTTGGCGATGACCAGGTCGAAAACCGCGTGCCCGACCGATTTGAAGAAAGTCACCTGTTGGGCATCCTGCCGCCCAGGCCGGGCGCCTGCCATGACTTCACCCAGCTCATTCCAGTCCTGTGGGCGGGAGACCCCCTTCGCCGCCGCCGCGATCAATTCTCCCGCCTCTGCCATAGCGCCCTCGCGCGACTCGACGAATATATCGGCGCGCTCAATCAGTGCGCGGTCCAGCTCTTGCATGTCCGGCCGAAAACTGCCGATACCGCTTACATGGCAGCCATCGGGAACCCGCTCACCCGGCAGGACAGGCGTCAGGCTGTTGGTCGCCGCCGTTACCAGGTCGACATCCTCGAGGGCCTGCTCAGCGTCACTGACCGCATGGACATCCAATGACAGCCGTTTCTGAAGCCTGGCAACGAAAGCAGCCGTTCGGGAGGGTTCGCGCCCCAGCACCCGAAGCTCCCGCAGATCCCGAACGGCCGTCATGGCCTCGGCCTGCGCGTTTGCCTGCGTGCCGCAGCCGACCAGCAATCCGACGCGGGCATCCTCGCGCGCCAGCAGATCCATGGCGCAGCCGTTGAGCGCCGCGGTGCGTAATGCGGTGAGCTGCGCGCCCTCGAGCAGGGCCAAAGGCTCACCGGTCACCTCGTCCATCAAGAGCACCAGGCCCGTTACGCCCGCCAGCCCGCGCGCGGCGTTGCCCGGCACGACACTCACCACCTTGCATCCGAAACCCACACCATGGGCAGCGGCGCCCATCATCAGCCCTGTGCCCTCGGATAACGCTACCTGCTGGCGATGAGCCTGGCTGAACTGCCCTGCACTGATGATGGGGAATGCCTGGCTCAGCAGGCGAATGGCTTCATCCATCGACAACAGCCCGGTGACCTCTTCGGCATTCAGCAGCCGCATCAGGTCACCAGGAAGCCGGCCCAGTAGGGGTCGTCAGCGGGATCCACCAGGATCCGGTTCTCACCGTAAATCCTGGCCCAGCCTTCGATGCTGGGAATAATGGCCTCGAATTCGCCCACCCGGGTCGCCGCTTCGATCCGACCGGTGAACAGGCTGCCGATGATGCTTTCGTGGACAAAGCGATCGCCTACCGCCAGGTCTCCCCGCGCCGCCAGTTGCGCCATACGGGATGAAGTGCCCGTGCCGCAGGGCGAGCGATCAATGGCCGCGTCCCCGTAAAACACCGCGTTGCGGGCATCGGCTTCCGGCTTCGTCGGAACCCCTGCCCACAGCAGGTGGCTGCAGCCTGAGATTCGCTCGTCCTGCGGATGCACAAAGCGGTACCGCTCGTTCAGCCGCGCCCGCAACAGGGGGCTCAGCCGCAGAATGTCGCCCGGCGAGAGTTGCCCGAGATCCCGGTAGCCGGGCTGTGGCTCGACAATCGCGTAAAAGTTACCGCCGTAGGCAACGTCCATGCTCAGGGTGCCACCCAGCTCCGGACAGTCCACCTCGAGCCCGCTGGCATAGAGAAATGAAGGGATGTTGGTGAGACAAACCGACTTGACCCGGCCTTGCTCCTGCCGATAGGTGACCGATACTTTTCCAGCGGGGGTTTCCAGGTGCAGTTCGCCGGGTGCGCGGGGGGTCACCAGGCCGCGTTCCACGGCCACGGTGACGGTGCCGATCATGCCGTGACCACACATGGGCAAACAACCGGAGGTTTCGATGAAGAGCACGCCGATATCGCAGTCCTCTCGTTCACTGGGATAAAGAATGCTCCCGGACATCATGGCGTGGCCGCGCGGCTCGAACATCAAGGCCGTTCGAATCCAGTCGAACTCCGCCCGGAAATGTTCCCGTTTGTCCAACATGGTGGCGCCCCGCAGGTCCGGCCCCCCGGAAACCACCACCCGGACCGGATTGCCGCAGGTGTGCGCGTCGATGCAGTCAAAGGTACGGGCTACTGGCTGACTCATGCTCAGAAACGGTCGAAGCGATAGGGCTGCAGGTCCGTTCCGGGGTCTTGTCCCTGCGCGAGGCGGGCGATGATTTTACCCGTGGTAGGACCCTGGGCCAGACCATAGTGGCCGTGCCCAAACGCGTACAGCACGCGTTCATGGCGCGGTGAGCGGCCCATGACCGGCAGCGAATCCGCCATCATGGGGCGCCGACCCATCCATTCGCTGGCCTCCTCTACCTGCAGGTTCGGAAGATAGTGTTTGCCATGCTCTTTCAGGACCTGGGCGCGCCGGTAGTCGGGCTCGGCATCCAGCGAGGCGAACTCTGCGGTGCCCGCGATCCTGACTCCGTCGTGCATGGGCGTAATGACGAAGAAACGGGTGCTGGAGGTGACCGGGTATTCCAGCTCGATTCCGGGGTCGGTGAAGTGCAGATGATAGCCACGCTTCGCCGTCATGGGCACTGTACGGCCTTCAATCTGCTTTGCGATGAGGTTAGACCACGCGCCCGCCGCCACCACCAGTTGGTCGGCCTCGAGTTCGCGTCCCGATTCCGTGGATACCGTCACACCCACAGGCCCCGGATTGACCCTGCTGACTTTATCCTGCAGCCACTCAACTCCGTCGGCGAAAGCCGACTCCGCGATTCGCCCGGTCAGCAGGCCAGGGTTTACCGTATGCCACCACTGTGGGTAGTAAAGCGCCATGCCCTTTTCCAGGCGCAACTCAGGCACCATGATCCGGAGCTCATCGGGGCCGATGATTTCCCACTCAAAATCGTGCCGGGTCATGAGCTCGTACTTCCACTGGGCGCTTTTGAACTCATCCACCGTATCGTAAACGTTGATCATCCCCTTTTCCTGAATCAGGTCCCGGGTTCCGGTGGCATCCGTGATTTCGGCAAAATCCTCGATGATCTGACGCATCAGGTGGGTTTGGCTCTCCGCGATATGATGCACATTGTCCCAGTTGGACGCGCGCCAGAAACGCCAGAACCAAGGGGCCAGCGTGGGCAAATGCTGCCAGCGGATCACCAGCGGGCCCAGACGGTCGAACAGCCAGGCCGGCAGTTCCCTGGTCACGCCGGGGTAGGAAAAAGGAATGATCTGATTGGGTGAAATGCAGCCGCAATTCCCGAAGCTGGTCGACTGCCCCGGTAGCTCAGGATCTACCAGCGTCACCGCAAACCCCGCACGGCGAAGGTGCCAGGCGCAACTGGTCCCCACCGTTCCGGCGCCGATAACGATGCAGTGCTGTGAATGCGCAATCATGAGCGAGCTTCCAGCCTGGCGTGAAGACCTTCAAGGACGGATATGATCCCATTGAGCGCCCTGATGGCGCCAGTTTTATCTTCAACGGAAACTGAACGGGCAAGATGCGCGTGCAGCCTCGCGGCATCACCCATGTCCACATCTGCTCGGAACAGGAACCAGAGCCGACGGCAATGCGCATGCAGCGGCGCGAGCGACCTGACCAGGAACACATTGCGGCAGGCCCCAGCCAACAGACGGTCGAGCTGATGATCCAGCTCAAAAAATGTGACCGCCTGCAGATGCGCCGCATCTGACACCGCTTCTGACACCGCATCTGACGCCGAATCCAGGGCGCCAGCTAACTTTTCGAGCCTCGCCCTCTGCGGCTCATCCGCCCGCTCCGCGGCCTTGACGACCAGTAAACGCTCCAGAACGCGGCGCGTCTCCAGCACCTGCCCCAGCGACTCAGCCTGAACGGGCTGCACCAGGATCCCCTTGCGTGGATAAATTTTCAGCAACCCCGTTTCCGTCAGACGTTGAACCGCCTCACGCACCGGCGTTCGGCCCAGCCCCAGGGTTTCGGTCAGGTTCTTTTCCTGCAAAAACTGCCCCGGGTGCAACTCCAGCGTGACCAGCCGCCGCTCCAACTCGGTATAGGCCTGCTCGGCCAGGCTGGCCCGCGGCGGCCCGGGTCGCCCAGTCACAGTTTCGGCCGGCTTTCCATGGCTGTCCGATAGACCCGCTCCACCTCGCGCGCCTCGCGTTCATTGAGGCTCAACCGCGGTGCGCGAACCCTCGCGCTGCCGACGCCGTGCAATTCCTCGACCAGCGTGATTTGCTGCACGTACTTATACCCCACATCCAGGTGCAGCAGGGGCAGAAACCACTCGTACAAGCTGCGTGCCTCATCCCAACGTTTCAACGCGCACAGCTCGAACAGACGGACGGTTTCTTGAGGAAAGGCCACCACCAGCCCGGCAACCCATCCGTCCGCGCCCAGGGCAAAACATTCAAAGGCAATGTCATCCACACCGCAGAATAAGGCGAACCGTTCGCCCGTCAGGCGCCGAATGTCCGCCATCCGGCGGGTGTCCGAAGAGGATTCCTTGATGGCATGAATCGACTCGATCTCCGCCAGCTCGGCAAAATCCTCGGGCAGCAGGTCAGTGCCGTAGGCGATGGGGTTGTTGTAAACCATCACTGGCCGGCTGGCGTGAGCACATATTGTTCTGAACCAGGCCAGGGTTTCTTCACGGTCGCTGGCATAGCGCATCGGCGGCAACACCATGAAACCATCGGCGCCCGCTTGCTCTGCCTGGGTGACGAAGGACAACGCTCTGCGCGTGCCGGATTCCGCCACGCAGGCAACAACAGGTACCCGACCGCCCACCTGGTCGGCGAAAAAGCGAACCATCTCCACTTTTTCCGACATGTCCAGCGCCGGGTTCTCTCCCAGCGAACCCAGCAGGATCACTCCATGCACTCCCGCTTCCAGCTGAAACTCGAGATGCCTGGCCATGGCATCAAAATCAAGATCATCTGCTTCAGTAAACTTGGTGGTCAGTGCCGGAAAAACGCCTTTCCAGTCATTTTTGTTCATCGTCTGTCCTTAGATATATCTACTGATATATCTTAGCAGACGCTAAGCGCGCGCACAAAAAACCCGGCACGGCGGCCGGGTCTTAAGTGAGCTTTTAGCTCTGGAGGGTTAGTTTTTGCGCACCTTGATGGCGCCATTGACGGTACCCAGCGCCAGGCGGCCGCCGCCATCACCGATATCGCCTTCCATGTCGCGACCGACAAAACCCTTGTCGACCTTGAGACCAAAGTCATCGCCATCGATGCCGCCGTTGATGGTCTCAGCGGTAACCGACACGTCAGCGTCTTCGGGCAGGTTGACAACCACACGCCCGTTGACGGTCTCACAATTGGCCTTCTGGCCCGCCGCGAATTTGTCGAAGGACGCATCGATTTCGCCGTTGACGGTTTCCAGCATCGCATTGCCCCTGAGTTCAGAGACGTTCACATCGCCGTTGACGGTTTCGGCCCGTACCAGCCCGCCCACGCCGGAAATGGTCACGTTGCCGTTGACCGACTCGATGGCGTCCAGATCGGCGGTTTCGGGCACGCGCAGGGTGAATCGAACGCTGCCGCTGTTGTCACGGCCCCAGTTGAACATACCTTTAATGCCACTGTCCGGGTGCTCGGTTTCAATGTGGATTGCGCTGGGCGAATCTTCGATGATGATCTCGAGTTGCTCCAGGTATTCTTCGGTGCCGGCCTTTTTGAAGGCCGTGATCTCTACCGTATTGCCCGGCTGACCTGTCACCTCGACATCACCGTTGATGTTTTCCAGGCTGATTCGTCCGCCCGCTTCAAGCTCGAAGGTCCAGTTCAGTTCCTGCGTGTAATCGGCCAGGGCAGCACTTGACATCAAGCCCGCGATCACCAGGGTATTCAGTAATTTCATGGTTTATAACTCCTGAACAGGTATTTCCTGTTTTCATGGGGTTGGATGCTAGCAGAGCCCGGATGGTTTAAAACGTGCCAAAAGTTACGTTGCCGGCCAAATTTGTATACCGTTCGGGGTACCCCCATATCACCCAAACTGTGAATAAAATCATCCAGGATGACAACCCATGAACCCCAAAAACACACACTTATGCATCGCACTGTTGGCGGGCCTGATGGCCAGCGGCAACGCGATGTCCGAATCCGCACTCAGCGACGTGCTGGCAGCGCAGCCCGAGGAAGTTAAAGCGCGCTACGAACACCGGCACCCACAGCAGACGCTGGAATTCTTCGGCATCGAACCCGGCATGACCGTGGTCGAAGCGCTGCCCGGTGGCGGCTGGTACAGCAAAATTCTGTTGGCCTACCTGGGCCCGGAGGGCAAGTTGGTCGGTGCTGATTATTCAGCAGACATGTTTCCCCTGTTCGGCTTTTTCACCGAGGAGCAATTGGCAGCCAAGAAGAACTGGGTCGCCGACTGGACGGCCCAGGCCAACGACTGGGGCGTGAACAATGCCGCCCAGATCGGCGCCTTCCAATTTGGATCGCTACCGGAAGAGGCCCAAGGTTCGGCCGATGCCGTGGTGATGATCCGGGCGCTGCACAACCTGGCGCGATTCGAATCACAGGGCGGATTCCTGACCGCCGCCGTCAAGGACGCCTTTGACGTCCTGAAGCCCGGCGGGATTGTGGGCGTGGTGCAGCACCAGGCAAGAGACGAGATGTCGGATGAGTTCGCCAGCGGTTCGCGCGGCTACCTCAAAGATGACTTTGTCATCAAGACATTCAACGACGCCGGATTTGTGTTCAACGGCCTGGTGGATATCAACTTCAATGAAAAGGATCAGCCCGGCGAGGAGGATACCGTCTGGCGCCTACCACCAACTTTGGCGACCAGCCGGGACAACCCCGAACTGCGGGAGACCATGAAGGCGATTGGCGAATCGCATCGCATGACCCTGATGTTCAGCAAACCTGAATAAACCGCGATAAATCCGGGACGGCCCGCGTCGATCGCCCTGATCGGCGCGGGCTTTCAACCCGGCCGATCCACCAGCACATGGCTGGGCCGAGCCTCGCTCTGACGGCGGGCAGCACCCAGCGCCCCCCGACTGCCAGGCGGGGGTCACACCAACCACCGAAATGACTTGCCCATCGGCAAGAGACGCTTTACAATACCAACTAACGTATTAACACGTTAATACACTAATACAAACCCGATATGAAGCAGCACAGCCCCGAACAGCTGAAAGAACTCAAAAGCGCAGCCCGCTCGATGTACCAGGCCATGTTGACGCTCGATTCACCCGCCGAGGTGCGCCAGTTCCTCCTTGACCTGTGCACGCCCGCAGAGCTCGAAGCCATGGTGGACCGCTGGTGGGTCGCCAACCTGCTGACCGAGGGGCGCAGCTATCGGGATATCAGCGACATCACCGGCGTGAGCGTCACCACGGTCGGGCGTGTCGCCCGGTTCATGAGCCAGGGCGAGGGCGGATACCAGATCGCGCTGGAAAGAATGCAAAAGGACAAACCATGAGTAGATTACGCGTCGCCATTCAGAAATCAGGGCGCCTGTCGGAAAAATCACTGGCGCTGTTGCAGAGCTGCGGCCTTCGATTTGCGCGCAGCAAGGACAAGCTGTTCTGGTACGGCAAGGATTTCCCGGTCGATCTGCTGCTGGTCCGTGACGATGACATTCCCCGCATGATCATGGGCGGCGTCTGCGAGTTGGGCATTGTGGGCGAGAACGTGGCCAACGAGGTCATGCTGGACCGCAATGGCGGCACCGGTCTGAGTTCGCTCCGCAAGCTCGATTTCGGCCACTGCCGCCTGTCGCTGGCGGTACCGGAATCATCAGGCATTTCCGGCGCCGACGGCCTCGACGGGAAACGGGTCGCCACCACTTACCCGGCTCTGACCCGCGAACTGCTCTCCAGGCAAGGCATCGAGGCCAGGATTGTGGAGCTGGCGGGGTCGGTCGAGATTGCCCCAGGCCTGGGGACGGCAGACGCCATCGCCGACCTGGTCTCCACGGGCACCACGCTGCGGGCCAATCACCTGAAGGAAGTCGAAGTGCTGTTCGAGAGCACAGCCGCCCTGTATGGCACGGGCCAGGCCTTGCCCGAAGACAAGCAACCTTTGCTCGATCGTCTGCTGGCGCGCATAGACGGCGTGCTGCAAGCGCAGGAGAGCAAGTACGTCATGCTGCACGCACCGCGAGCGGCTCTGGAGCGCATCGCGGAAATCCTGCCCGGCGCAGAGCACCCCACGCTGATGGAACTGGAGGGCACGCCCGACCGGGTGGCCGTGCACGCGGTATGCCGCGAAGGCGTATTCTGGGAGCATCTCGAAGCGCTCAAAGGCGCGGGCGCCTCCGCCATCCTGGTGCTGCCCGTCGAGAAAATGCTGGCCTGAGGCAAACGATGGAAAGAATCAACTGGTCATCACTGAATGAAAAGGAGCGCGGCAACGCGCTGTCGCGCCCGGTCATGGACACCGGCGAGATGGAAGCCACCGTGGCCGGCATTATCGCCCGGATTCGCGACCAGGGAGACGAGGCGCTGCGCGACCTGACACGTGAACTGGATGGCTGTCTTGCTGAAGACCCCCTTGTACCGGAGGCCATGATCTCCGAGGCTGGATCGCGTCTGAGCGCCGACCTGCGAGAGGCCATCGCGGAAGCCGCTGGCAGAATCGAGGCTTTTCACGAGGCGGGGCGGCCTTCAGACATTCGGATCGAAACCGCGCCGGGCCTGGTTTGCGAAGCCCGATACGTTCCGATTTCCAGTGTCGGACTGTATATCCCCGGCGGCAGCGCGCCCCTGATTTCAACCGTGCTCATGCTGGCCATTCCCGCGCGGCTGGCGGGATGCCCGCAAGTCATCCTTTGTAGCCCGCCTGACCGCAACGGCGAAATCGACCCGGCCATACTGTATGCGGCCCGTTTCTGCGGCGTCAGGCGTATTTACAGGATGGGCGGAGCTCAGGCCATCGCCGCCATGGCCTTTGGCACGGAACGCGTACCCGCCTGCCGCAAGCTGTTCGGGCCCGGCAATGCCTGGGTCACCGAGGCCAAGCGCCAGGCCGCTGCAGACCCGGCCGGCGCCGCACAGGATATGCCGGCCGGCCCGTCGGAGGTGATGATCATCGCCAACGGGAGCGCCGACCCGCGCGCGGTGTGCTATGACCTTCTTTCACAGGCCGAGCACGGCCCCGATTCACAGTCCATCGTGGTCAGCGATTCAGGCGATCTGCTCAACGACATCGCTGAGATGCTTCCTGAGCTGACCCGGGCGCTGCCCCGGGCCTCAGTGCTGGAGCAGTCACTCGAGCATGCCCGCCTGATCCGGGTGGACGACATGACCCAGGCCCTGGCCATCAGCGAGGATTACGCGCCGGAGCATCTGATCCTGAATGGCACGGCCGCTGAGTCTCTGGCCGGGCGAATCACAACGGCCGGATCGATTTTTCTCGGCCCCTTTACACCCGAATCGCTGGGCGATTACTCCTCCGGCACCAATCACGTGCTGCCCACCTACGGGCACGCGCACGCGTTTAGCGGGCTCTCCATGGTCGACTTCCAGCGGCGCATGACGGTGCAACGGGCCAGTGAACAGGGGCTGAACGCGGCGGCTGGGGCCACCATGGCGCTGGCCGAGGCGGAGGGCCTGGACGCCCATCGCATGGCCGTGGCATGCCGGCTCGAGACGGCAGGTTAAAAGCGATGGACATTAGCGCCCTGGCCCGCCCCGAAATCGTCGCCATGAAGCCGTATGCCTCGGCGCGATCCAGCATGTCCGCTGAAGGCATCCTGCTGAATGCCAACGAGGCGCCGCGCGCCCTGGTGGACGAGGATGCCCTGGAGGGCCTGGCATTGAACCGGTATCCGCCGCCGCAGCCGGGCGTGCTGGTGACCAGACTGGCCTCGATTTATGGCGTGGAGGAGCAGCAGCTGTTGGTCACGCGCGGTAGCGATGAAGGCATCGACCTGCTGACCCGCGTCTTTTGCCGCCCGGGGCGCGATGCCGTGGCGGAATGCGTTCCCTGCTTCGGGATGTACCGAATCTCTGCAGCCATCCAGGGGGCGGCGGTGGTACCTGTGCCACGCCTGCCTGATGAGCGCTTCAGTATGGATGTGGACGCGCTGTGCCGAGCAGTGCAGGAAGACGCCCGGATCAAGCTGGTATTCCTGACCTCGCCCAATAACCCAACCGGCGACTGCCTGGATGCCGGAGTGTTGGATGTCATTTTGCAGGCCTGCGAAAACCGGGCCCTGGTGGTGCTCGATGAGGCCTACATCGAATTCAGCGACCATGAGTCCGCCGCCCGCCGTGTCGGCGACCATCAAAACCTCGTGGTTTTGCGCACCTTGTCCAAGGCCTGGGCCGCGGCCGGCCTGCGCTGCGGCACGGTGATCGCCGATCCTGCCGTGTTGGATCTGCTGGGCCGGGTCATGGCGCCCTACCCACTGGCGACGCCTGCGATTTCAACCGCCCTGCGCGCCACGGACGAGCGCGTGCGGAGACGGCAAAGAGACGCCATCGGGCAGATCATGCAGCAGAAGCGTCGGCTGCTCGGATTTCTCGAACAGCAGCAATGGATTCTTGGCCTCTGGCCAGGCGAGGCCAATTTCATCCTGGCCCGCGTCGGTGATGCCGCAGCCCTGACCGAGTGGTGCGGGCAAAGCGGCATCCGGATCAGAAACTTCGATGGTCAACCGATGCTCGACGGCTGCGTCCGTTTCAGCATCGGCACGGGTGATGAAATGCAGGAATTGATCGACACGCTGAGACGCTATGGAGCCAGGGCATGAGTGGGCTGAAACGAAAAATCCTTTTCATCGACCGTGATGGAACCCTGATTGTTGAGCCGAAGGACGAACAGGTCGACTCGCTGGACAAACTCGAACTGCTTCCCGGCGTTATCCCGGCGCTTTTGAGGTTGCGCGAGGCCGGTTATGAACTGGTGATGGTCAGCAACCAGGACGGGCGGGGGACCGACGCCTTTCCCGAAGAAGATTTCATCGTACCGCACACCAAGATGCTGGACCTGTTCCGTTCCCAGGGCATTGAGTTCGATGCGGAGCATATCGACCCGCATTTCGAGTCCGATAACGCCCCGACCCGCAAACCCGGCATCGGCATGCTGCTGGACTACCTGCGCTCAGGCGACCTGGACTTCCAGGACTCATGGGTGATCGGCGACCGGCAAACCGACCTGCAGCTGGCTGAAAACATGGGTGTCGGCGGCATCCTGCTGGATGGGCAAACCGACTGGCATGACATAGCCCAAACGCTGTGTCTCAAGCCGCGCACCGGTCGCGTACAGCGCAGCACGCGCGAGACCCGGATCGAAGTCACGGTCGACCTCGATGGGTCCGGCGCCCGCATCAGCACCGGCATCGGCTTTTTCGACCACATGCTGGAGCAGATCTCCAGCCATGGCGGCTTTGCCCTGGTGATGAATTGCGAAGGCGACCTCGAGGTGGATGAACATCATACGGTCGAGGACTGCGCGCTGGCGCTGGGACAGGCGCTGGACGAGGCCCTGGGCGATCGTCGCGGAATTGGCCGTTATGGCTTCCTGCTGCCCATGGACGAGTCACAAGCACAAGTGGCGGTGGACCTGTCCGGCCGCCCCGCCCTGGTGTTCGAGGCTGAATTTCCCCGAGACCATGTTGGCGGCCTGTCCACGGAAATGGTGCGGCACTTCTTCCACTCGCTGAGCCAGTCTCTGCGCGCGGCCATCCAGCTCCAGGTGACCGGGGAGAACACCCATCACATGGTTGAGGCGCTGTTTAAAGGCTGCGGGCGGGCCCTGCGGCCCGCTTTGGCCCGTCAGGGCAACGAGCTTCCCAGCACCAAGGGCGTGCTCTGATGGCACTGGCCGTGGTCGACAGCGGTGGCGCCAATATTGCGTCGGTGATGCAGGCACTGGGGCGCCTTGGTGTCGAGGCGGCCTTCACCTCCGAGGCTGAGGTCATCCAGCGCGCGGACCGGGTCATCCTGCCAGGCGTCGGCAGCGCCGGCGCCGCCATGAACAAGTTACGCGGCACCGGCCTGGATCAGCTGATCCCCCAACTGCGACAACCGGTGCTTGGCATTTGCCTGGGCATGCAGTTGCTGTTCGAAAGATCAACCGAATCCGACACCCGGATGCTGGGCATCATCAACAGCGATGTGGAGCGCCTGCCGGACGCCCAGGGCCTGCGCATACCCCATATGGGCTGGAACCAGGTGGACATCCGCCGGCCCGACCCTTTGCTCAAGGGGCTGGAGGACGGCTGGTTTTACTTCGTTCACTCTTATGCCGTGCCGCTGGGTGACTGGACCCTGGCCAGCAGCCAACACGGCGAGACCTTCAGCGCGGTCGTTCAACAGGACAACTTTCGCGGCGCGCAATTTCACCCTGAACGCTCCGCGGCCTCCGGCGCGAGGCTGCTGAAGAATTTCCTGGAGCTGCCATGCACCTGATTCCCGCCATTGACCTGCTCGACGGACGCTGCGTACGGCTGCGCCACGGCGATTTCGACCAGGTCACCTTTTATGATGTCGAGCCCGCCAACCTGGCGCGTCAGTATCATGCCGACGGCGCCGAATGGCTGCACGTGGTCGACCTGGCTGCCTCGCGCGATGGTGCGGATGCCGACACTGCGCCCTTGTTCAGTCTACTCGACGCCGCCCCGCAACAGGTTCAGACCGGTGGCGGTGTCCGCGAGGCCCAAGACGTGCAGGCCCGACTCGATGCGGGCGCCAGCCGCGTGGTCGTCGGTAGCGTGTGCGCCAGGGACCCGGCACAGTTTGTTGAGTGGCTTGAGCTGTTTGGCCCGGATCGCCTGGTCGCCGCGCTGGATGTGCGCTTCGATGCGCAGGGCATTCCCTGGCCACGCATTCATGGCTGGACCGAGACGGCGTCCCGGGACTTGTATGACCTGCTGGACGAATTGACGGCACAGGGACTGAAACATCTTTTGTGCACCGATATCGGACGCGACGGCGATATGACCGGGCCCAACGGCCTGCTCTACCAGTTGATCGTGGCCCGCTATCCGCGCTTGCAGCTGCAGGCTTCCGGCGGCGTCAGCAGCCTGGAGGATCTGATCATGGCCAGGGCCAGTGGCGCAGCCGGCGTCATCACCGGCAAGGCGCTGTTGGAGGGCGTTTTCACCGTGGAGCAGGCGCTCCACTACCTGGAGGCCGCCCCATGGCAGGCACCCATCGAGTAGCCCCACGGATCATTCCCTGCCTGGACGTGCGTGACGGACAGGTCGTGAAGGGCGTGCAGTTCCGCAACCATCGCGTCATGGGCGATATCATCGAATTGGCCGGGCGGTACCGTGACTGGGGCGCCGACGAATTGGTTTTCTATGACATCACGGCCAGCCCTGAGGGCCGACGCGTGGACGTCGATTGGGTCCGCCGGGTGTCGGAGACGATCGATATCCCTTTTTGCGTGGCTGGCGGCATCCGCAGTGTCGAGGACGCGGCGCAGGTGCTGACCCAGGGCGCTGACAAAATCTCCATCAATACGCCCGCATTGGAGCGGCCAGGGCTGATTGATGAACTGGTGCAGGCCTTTGGCAGTCAATGCGTAGTCATTGGCATCGATTCCATCGCCGAGGGCGAAACTTATACCGTTCGGTCTCACACCGGCACGCCCGACCAAATGCGGGCTCCCGGCAAAAAAACGCTGGACTGGATCGCCGAGGTCGAAGTCCGCGGCGCCGGGGAAATCGTGCTCAACTGCATGTCCGCCGACGGAACCCGCAGCGGCTATGAGATCGTTCAACTGCAGGCAGCCAGGGCAACGACCTCCCTGCCGCTGATTGCCTCTGGCGGAGCGGGCACGCCGGAGCATTTCCTGGAGGCGTTCCGGGTAGCGGACGTCGACGGCGCACTGGCGGCCACGGTCTTCCACAGCGGCCAGATCGCCATACCAGAGCTCAAAAAATACCTCAAAGCAGAGGGCATCGGAGTACGACCATGCTGAATACAGACAACCTCGCCTGGGAAAAGATGAACGGACTCATCCCGGCTATCGTCCAGGACGCCTATGACGGGCGGGTCCTGATGCAGGCCTACATGTCCCGGGAGGCCCTGGAGCACACGCTGGACAGCGGCCGGGTGACATTCTGGAGCCGCAGCCGCTCCGAACTCTGGACCAAGGGTGAGACATCGGGGAATTTCCTGGAGCTGGTCGACGTGATTCCCGACTGCGACAATGACACCTTGCTCGTGCTGGCGCGGCCCGAAGGACCCACCTGCCACCTGGGCAATGACACCTGTTTCGAATCATCCGAGCCTTTCAATACGCGGCTGGAGTTCCTGGCGCACCTGGAGCGCGTGATACAGCAACGTGACCGAGACCGGCCCGAAGGCAGCTACACGACAAAGCTGTTCGAAGCCGGCGTCAAACGGATCGCTCAAAAAGTGGGCGAGGAAGCCGTGGAGACCGCGCTGGCGGCGACCGCCGGAGACCGGGAAGAACTCCTGAACGAGGCGGCCGACCTGCTTTATCACCTGTTGGTGCTGATGCGTAACCGGGGAGAAACCCTGGCCGGCCTGGTCGAAACCCTGGAACACAGGCACGGCGGCTGATTCATTGCCGGATACTGCATCAACGCTGGCGCCGACCATCCGGCCGATTCGTCCGGAAGACAATCCTCAGGTCGCCCTCATCATCCGCCAGGTGATGACGGAATTCGGGGCCGTTGGGCAAGGCTATTCGATACAGGATGATGAAGTAGACCATATGTATCAGGCCTACCCCGCCGAAGACTCGGTCTTCTACGTGGTTGAATCGCAAGGCCAAGTCCTGGGCTGCGGCGGTATCGGGCCGCTGAAGGGCGGCGACGCGGATGTGTGCGAACTGCGCAAAATGTACTTCCTGCCGGAACTCAGGGCCATGGGCCTGGGCCGCCGTCTGCTGCGCATGTGCCTCGACGAGGCGCGCTCGCTGGGGTACGGCGTCTGTTACCTGGAGACACTGGAAAACATGACGGCCGCGAGGCAACTGTATCGTCAATTCGGTTTCGAGGGACTGGATCGTCCCATGGGCGAAACCGGCCATTGCGGCTGTAATTATTGGATGGCCATGCCGCTGCGCTGATCCAGCGGCATCATCACAAAAGCTCCAGGCGGTCCCCCGGCGCCGGCTGATGGACCTTGGCGCCATTGCGATCATGCAGGTATTCGGCGAACGCCTGCTGTGAATCGCTTTCCCCATGCACAAGGTAAACGGGCGGACGGTTCTCCATGCACTCATACCAACGCGCCAGGTCATCCTGGTCGCCGTGAGCGGATAATCCACCCACCGTGTGGACCTGCGCCTTCACTGGCACGTGCATTCCGTGTATACGCACTGTTTCATGTCCGTCCACCAGTTTCCGCCCCAGGGAACCATAGGCCTGGTAACCGACGATGATCACCTGGTGCCGTTCATTGCCCAGGTTGTGCTTGAGATGGTGCACGATGCGCCCACCGTTGCACATACCGCTGCCGGCGATGACAATCGCGCCGGAAGAAATCCGGTTGATCGCCATGGAGTCCTCACTGCTTCGACTGAGATTCAAATTCGGCAGCAGGGGCATGCCGCCATTCTCCTGCCGCAAGCGCGTGGCCTCCTCGTCATAGAGGTGCGGGTACTCCCAGTAGACCTTCGAGGTCTCGATGGCCATGGGGCTGTCGAGGAAGATTTTGAACCGGTCCAGCCCCCATTCATCGAAATGCCGGCCGAGTTGATACAGCACCTCCTGGGTGCGCCCGATGGCGAAGGCGGGAATCAGGATATTGCCCTTGTGTGAACCGGCGCGCGCGATGATCTCGCCAATTTCCTCGACGGTGGCATCTCGCTCGCGGTGACGACGGTTGCCGTAGGTCGATTCCATCAGCACCGCGTCAGCGCTGTCGATGGGCTCCGGGTCCTTGAGGATCGGCGTGTCGTACTGGCCCAGGTCGCCGGAAAACACGATCTTCTTCTCCACGCTGTCCTCTTGCACCCACACTTCTACAGCGCAGGAACCGAGGATATGACCTGCATCGCGGAATCGCACGGAAACGCCCGGGACGACTTCGATACGCTCGCGGTATTTCACACCACGCATCTGGCGGATCACCTGCTCGCCTTGCGCCAGGGTGAACAGGGGCTTCACCTTTTTCTTCAGTTTGCGGGTCAGGTATTCGGCATCGCGCTCTTCCAGTTTGGCCGCATCGGCCAGCAGGATTGTCGCCAGTTCACAGGACGCCTGGTGCGCGAAAATCGGCCCGCGAAACCCGCGCCTGACCAGCAGCGGCAAGCGGCCACAGTGATCGAGATGAGCGTGTGAGAGAACCACCGCGTCCACGCGCTCGGCGTCAAAAGGAAACGGCCCTCGATTGCGGGCTTCGTCTTTGCGGCTGCCCTGGATCAGACCGCAGTCCAGCAGCACGGTTTTTCCGCCCACGCGCAAAACGTGACAGGAGCCCGTCACCTCACCCGCCGCTCCGAAAAATTCAATATGCATCAATCCTCACCCTGACCCAGCGGCACCTAACCCCGTTGCGGCCCGGCCTGAGTCGCTGCCGGGGCAAAATCTCACCCGACATCCGTCCCGGCCTCCTCCTGGTTCAATTGGCACCGAATCAGCACTTCGCCCCGCTCGTACATGGCCTCGGTGCCCTTGCTCCAAAAACTGACATTTCCAGCCGCATGTTTCACCCCGGATGCCGTGCGCACGCGCTCAAGTACAAGCTCACCCGAATCGCTGTTCAGCCGAATGGTGTCGCCGCCAGGTTCAAGCCCATGGGTGCTGAGCACCAGGCGCTGACCATCATCGCAGTCCCAGGCCCATTGTTCGGGCGGCAGCGCGATGGGGGATGTTTCCCGCAGTTGCTTATCTGAAAATTTCGCCAGCGGCTCTGGCTCCCCCATCATCTGCTGGCGTACCAGCGGTATCGGTGGGCCGCCATATGAGAGGAAGCGATCGTGAAATTCTTTCCAGGCAGCGCGGCCACCGCGGTGAGCAGTCCAGTCTTCCCGCAGTTGCCGGATCAGCAGCTTGCCCATGGTGTAGTTCAGATAGCCCGGATCATAAGTGCCGCGCGCGGCCTGCTGGATAGCAGTACCCTCCGACTGGAAACCTTCCTCCATGAAAAAACGTTTCGAATCCTCCACCGACCAGCCCTGCGTATGCAGACCGATGGAAGAGAGAAAGCGCGCGTTCCGCAGCAAGGCGTTACTGAGCTGACCGATACCGGTTTCCGCGTCAGCACCGCGCAGTCCGGCCTCCAGCATCATCTCTTCGGTGTAATGGGCCCAGCCCTCGCCAAAGGCGTAGCCGACAAAAGCGCGCCCAAAGATCCAGGGGGAGCGATTGGCATGCAGAAAATTCAGAAAATGACCCGGCCAGACCTCGTGCACCGAAGTAAACAGCAGGTCGGACTCACCCGGGATATAGTCCGCCTGCACGTCTTCAGGCCACTCCGGGTTGGGTGGTGAAATGTAGTACACCGAAGGCTGGTTCTTTTCCCATGGCCCAGGAATATTGATATAAGCGGAATTGGAACGCGCATAGGGCGGCGCTTCCTCCACCAGGGCCACTTCGGTACCCGGAATGGAAACGAGATCCTGCCCGACCATGAAGTCACGGATCTCGCCCAACTGCCGGCGCGCGGTCTCCACCTGGCCGCCTTCAGGTTTCCGCTCCGACATGCTGCCAAAACAGGCTTGTATGGTTTCTCCGGGCGCAAATTCAGCGCAGGCCTCGCGCAAGGCCTGGAGGTTTCGCTTCATATCAGCGCGGCCAATGGCCTCCAGTTCGTCCAGCGAGATATCGACACGCTCAGTGTCCCAGAGCATCTGGCGGTAAAGCTCCGGGCCCAGCGCGAAATCATCGGTTGCCGTTTCCCGGTTGGACTCCAGCCAGTTGGCCAGGCCCCTCATCGCGACAACCGCCTCGGCATTGGCTTCGCGAAACGCTTTTTGCAGGGATGGGTCCTCGACCGCCGCCCAGATGGCCGGCACGTCATTTTCAAAATAGTCGGCATAGCCTCCGAACGCGTCCACGCCCAACTGCAGCCAGGTCAGCGGCATGGGCATTTCGAGGTTTTCCCTGATCTGCGCGGCGGCGACGGTGACATTGGCAAGGTAGGTCGTAAACGCCGACATGCGCTGCTCAATGGGCGCATAGTCGAGGGTGATATAGGCTGCTGGATCCAGCGAATCCGACAGCCAGCCGAAATAATGCTGGGGATTGCGGAAGGGCCAGCGCGCTTTTTCCAACCAGAAAAGATCATGGTCCAGGCGCGAGACCAGGTATTCCCGCTGGTACTGCTGCTCTGGGGTCATCTCATCCGCGTTGAATGCCATGGCTGCATCCCGTGCCGCATGCAGCCTCGCGATCTCAGCCTCAATGCCCGCCCGGCTCCAGTCCGGAAGCTGTCCATCAAATTCGTGACGGCCTTGCGTAACAGCAAACTGGGGATGCGCCGCCAGGTGCTCTTCAATGTAGCGCTCTACAAAAGCGTCCCACGGCACGGGTTGGGACGGGGCAACCGCCTCCGGCACGGTCAACGCCTCACCGGCGCTGTCGTCCTGGCCGCAGCCCGTGATGACCAGCATGGCCACGAGCAGCGATCCTGCTGCCCTCAGCAGCTGTTTACTTTTGACCATCATGAGGATCCTCTTTCCGGCACGCCAGTTTAGCGAATGCCCATTCGTGCTTCTATTCATGAACAGATTACGACCACTGCGTGATAGCTATATAAATGTTTACATACCGAACAAAATACTATATAAATGTTTATATAGACATCGGAGAATCACATCAATGGAAACGCTATTCACCGGTTTACGCTGGATTCACGTCGCAGCCGGCTTTATTGGCCTGGCCGCATTCTGGGTGCCCATACTGACGCGCAAGGGCGGCAGCCATCACCGATGGTTCGGCAAGGTTTTCAAATGTTGTGCCTACCTGGTCCTGGGCGCGGCGATGCTATCGGTCACGCTGCACATGAGCCAGGCGCTCTCAGCCGGGGTGGGGCCGAACACGGAGCCGAACGGTTTTGCGTTTCTGGTCTTTCTCGGCTACCTGGCCTTGGTCACGTTCATAGGACTGCGTCATGGCATCCTGGTTTTACAACACAAGCCGGGGCTGGACGGATTGGACACGCCGGTCAACAGGCTTTTGGCTCGGGCCGCCATCGCCTCCAGCATCCTGCTGATCGCATACGCAGTCTACTTCCGCCCTGACATCATCATTGTCCTGCTGGCGCTTTCTCCCATCGGTTTTAGCACCGGGAAAGGCATACTCAAGGCCATCGGCGGCCAACGCCCAGAAAGCAAGGCCTGGTTCTATGAGCATATGGGCAGCATGATCGGCACCGGCATCGCCTTTCATACCGCGTTTGCCGTCTTCGGCTCCCGCACGCTTTGGAACCTTGGGCTGGAAGGCTGGGTAGCCATCATTCCATGGATACTGCCGGCGCTCATCGGCATACCTGCTGTCACACTGTGGACCCGTCACTACATGCGAAAATTCGGAGACCTGCCGGCATGAGCCTGCCGCATGTGCTTCTCGGGCTGCTGGCCGAACCGGCCAGTGGTTACGACCTCAAGCAGGAATTCGGTCAAAGCATCCGCTATTTCTGGTCCGCCGAACTGTCCCAGATTTATCCGGCACTGGCAAAACTGGAACGGGACGGCTTGCTCGAATCAAGCAGGGAGCCCTCTCCCAAGGGACCATCCCGAAAGGTATACCGACGAACAGCCGAAGGCCAAAAAGCGCTGAAAGAATGGCTGCTGCGAGGGCCAGTATGCCGGACAGAGCGATTGGACTACCTGGCGCAGATGTTCTTTCTCGAGACCATCCCACCGGCCAGACGCAGGAAGTTCATAGAGGATTTGCGCGATGATTTCCAAGAGCGCCTGCACGCGTTGGAGGCGGTCGAGCAGTACTGGAGCGAGAGTGACCCCCGCTATCCCGACCGACTTCCGGACCATGAAAAATACCGGCAAATGACGCTCAAGCTGGGCCTCAAGAGATACGCGGCGACGGTGGAGTGGTGTGAGGAGTGCCTGGAGAGGATGTAAGCCCCCGGACCAACGACCCGTCGCTGCTGTCAGCCGGCCGGGTACCGTAGCACCCCGTCAAACCCAGCGTCACGCCAAACCGGAAACCCCGGCACCCCGCTAAACCACGCGAAAAATGAAGTGGGTCATGCGGGGCCCGCGAACATGAATATCCAGCGGGCGCACTAGCTCTGCCCAGGCCACTTGGCGTGTTGTGGCAGCCCATCCGTTATCTCGTAGTAGTCACCTTTGTCCGCCACAAAGATGTGCTGACTCAGGCGAACGCCGGTCGGCTTGTTGAAGGCACCCATCGCCACATACACGACGGCTTGATCGTCCGAGCGCCAGAAAAGAACGGACCCGCATTGTGAGCAGAAGCCTCGCCGAATGTTTGCGGAGGAGCGGTACCATCGGATGCTGCCCTCTCCTTCGATGCGCAGACGCGCCCGGTCGACCTCAGTCGCGGACCAGAAATGACCGGTCTGCCTGCGGCACTGTCCACAGTGGCAGGCTTCGGGTGAACGGAGTTCATCGCTGACGGTAAATTGCACCGCACCGCATAAACAGGCGCCCTGATGCATGGTGACGCTCCTTTTCTGCTCAGAGGGAACTGAAATCTTTTATCCCCAGAACGGTTCCCGGGCTAAAGCGGGCGGGGCCAGCCTGCCCTGATCGACCTGTCCTGATCGGCTTGTCCTGGCCACCCTGTCTTGACGACCCGGCCGGTAACAACGTTGACCAGGAAGCGTACTCAAAAACCGCGCCCGGGCGGCCACAGCGACTCCCCAAGGTCGGTGCGATAGTAACTGCCAAGACAGCGGAGTTTACTGATCTCGCGTTTGACCTCAGCAATGGCTGCCTCGAGCGTATCAGCACACGCCACGACATCCGCAATGCGATGGCCCGTTTCGACGCCCGAATGATCCTCCATGTACAGCCCCTGTCTCTTATACAC
>WTJD01000279.1:0-15892 GCA_011524975.1 Lysobacterales bacterium | reverse complement strand
CCTCATTCCACCATAGGTCGCAGCTCAACGGCTCGCCGACCCGAACAGGCAAGGGCGGAACCTCTGGAATTCGAAAAGGATAGCCAAAGCCGGCCAGCGTCAGGGATGCGCCATACGCATTTGAAGGCTTCCACCGCATGTTGGTAACCTCGTTTCTGGAAACCTGGTGTAAAACCTCAGCTGGATTCTCCACCATCCGGAGCAGCATGGCGCCTGTGGTCGAGCCCAGTCGAACGTTGTATTCGATCGGCATCCAGCGGCCGTTTTGCTGGATGGCGGTCACCTGCAATGGCCCGTGGAACCCTGTTTGCTTCAGCCATGGCAGCAATGGGCGGATCAATGCCGCACACAAACCATACCGGTCATCCGGGTCCTGTTCCGCGATGCCCGCCAGGGGGGCGCCGGCCACGGGGCCCATATTTCCGTTAAACGCACGTTTGTACTCCTGGTTGGTCGCCAGGCTCACAACCTCTCCACCACTGACGAACGCGAAGTGCCCAATCTCGGCCGTACCGATGTATTCCTGCAGGAACACGCCCTCGGCGTAATCCACCCGGTCCAGCCAGCCCAGCGTATCTTCGACCGTCTCACACACGATGGTGTGAACCGGGCTATAAGGCGAACACAGGGGGTTCTTGATGACGTAGGGACGCGGTTCCTCGCGCATGACGCGCAGGGCGTCCAGGCGGTTTTTTACCCGAAACGACCGGGGGACATGAATGCCCGCCTCCGCGCACAGCTTGCCGGCAAAATCGCGATCGGCTTCCAGCCGCATCGCCTCACCCTGCGGGCACAGGATGGGAATCCCCGTCTCCACCAGCTTTTCGCGCCAGGGCGCCGTGTGCCAGTCGATGGACATGGGGATCAGGAAATCCGGCCTGAACGCTTCCAGGGCTTCGAACAGGAAAGGGTCTTCTTCGCCGGTCCAGGTTGGCCCCGCCTGCGCCGGACCGTAATGCCCGTAGTCGCGGTTCAGAAAACAACCCACCCGGGCGCCGGCCTCCTGGAGTATGCCCATCGCTGACTGGGCGAATGACCCCACCCCAAGAATCATCGCGGACCGTTGCGGCCTTTCAGTGCTCGTTTCCATTGTCGTCATTCGAATTCCCCGCCGGCAGTATTTGGCTTTCCGTCAAACAGCGTACCCGGTTGCGCTGGGCCCCGTCGGGCAGACCGCCGCGAGAAACGGCCATTCCCATGAAAAACCCCGGCCGAAGCCGGGGCTTTTCGCGTCAATGCGATGACGACTACTTCACGCCATGCATCAGCTTGTTGATCATCGGCGCAAAGATCAGATAAAGCACGCCGAAGCCAAGACCCAACCAGAACAGCTGCATGTAGACGTCCTGGTACTGGGTAATGCCTGCAGCAACCGCCTCGCCATGCGCGTTGCTGCTGCCGCCGGAGGCAATGGCCGCGATGACGCCGGCCACGTACTGCGCCATGGCAATCGACAGGAACCAGCCGCCCATGGCCAGCCCGACTTCTTTGTCATCCGCCAGCTTGGTCACCATGGACAGGCCAATCGGTGACAGGCACAACTCACCGGTGGTGTGCAGCAGGTAGCACAGTGCCAGGAATATCCAGGGCACCAGTCCGGCGGCGTTCTGCATGTTGCTGATGGCCCAGACCAGGATGTAAAAGCCCAACGCGACCTGGATCAGGCCCAGCGCGAATTTGCGCGGAATAGACGGGTTCATGCCCATCTTCTCCAGCTTCGGCCAGGCCGCGGCGAATACCGGCGCAAACAGCAGGATGTACAGCGGGTTCAACGACTGGAAGATACCGAATCCACCTGCTTGCCAGGTCTCCATGCTGCCAAACATCGGGGTGGAGAATTCGCGCGCGAAGAAGTTCAGCGAGCTGCCTGCCTGCTCGAACAGCGCCCAGAAACAGGCGTTGGCGAAAAACAGGATCAGCATCGCGATGTAGCGGTGCATCTGGACCTTGTTACCGGAGCGAATGCCAGCGCCGATGAAGTAGATCACCAGGCCCAGCATGATGGCCATCAGCAGGTAGCCCAGGACCGTGCTGGCGGACAGCAGGAAATACACAATGCCGGCCAGCACGATGGCGCCAAAGCCCACGGCGAAAAAGCGGCCCCAGCCGTCCTTGCCCGGCTCGGGGCGGCCCACTTTACCGAGGGACTTCTTGGCCACTTCCAGGAACAGCGTAGACAGGATCATGCCGATGCCGGCTGCAAAGAAACCCCACTTGAGACCATAGGTAGCACCCACCCAGTACGCCGTGACAAACGGAGCCAGCATGGCGCCCAGGTTGATGCCCATATAAAAGATGGTGAAGCCGGAGTCTCGGCGAACGTCACCCGGAGCGTACAGCTTGCCGATCATGGTCGAGATGTTCGGTTTGAACAGGCCGTTTCCGGAGACAATCAGCGCCAGGCCGATGAGGAACCAGGTCAGGTCTTCGATCAACAACACGAACAGCCCGGCCGCCATGATGATGGCGCCCAGCAAAATCGAACGCTGGTAACCGAGAATTCGGTCGGCCACATAGCCACCGGCAATACCCGTGGCGTAAACCAGGGCGGTATAACCGCCATAGACCAGGCTGGCCTGGGCATTGGCCTCGGCGCCGAGGTGGCCAAAAAAGGTCGTGGCCACGTAAACCGCGAGAACAGCGCGCATGCCGTAGTAGGCAAAGCGCTCCCACATCTCGATGTTGAACAGTTGCCACAGGGCCTTGGGATGGCCCAGGAACTCCCCCTTGGGCAGTTCGGGCTGCGGTGCGTTTGGAACGTCAGTCTGGGTGCTCACTCAGTGTCTCCAATCCGTTTTTGTGATTCATGTTGCTTGATAGCGACGCCGGGTTTGGCGTGAAACCCGGCAAGGATAGCAGAGTCTGACAGGTGGAGCCGGTTGCGCGCCATGGCGACCGGCACTTTCTGCGCAACACCTTGACGGAGATGTCATAATGCTGCGCAAAATGTGAAAACAAACAGGTGAGTCATGCTAAGCCCAACGCAAACGCAGAAGTTCGTTGACGAGATGTGGATGGATTCCATCGTCCCGGAACTGGTTGAATACATCAAGATTCCCAACAAATCGCCGCATTTTGACCCGGATTGGGAAGCCAACGGCTACATGGAAGACGCCGTGCAACAGATTTTCGCCTGGTGTACGGCACAGGACATCAAGGGCATGAAATCCGAGATCGTGCGCCTTCCAGGCCGCACGCCCCTTATTTTCCTCGAGATCGATGGCACTGATGAAGCCAGCGAGGACACCATTTTGCTGTACGGCCACCTGGACAAGCAGCCAGAGATGACCGGCTGGGCCGACGGCCTGGGGCCCTGGATCCCAGTCATGCGCGAAGACAAGTTGTATGGCCGCGGCGGGGCGGATGATGGCTACGCCGCTTATGGTTCGCTGACCGCCATCATGGCTCTGCAGCGGGAGGGCTTACCGCACGCCCGATGCGTGGTGATTATCGAGGCCTGCGAGGAATCGGGCAGTTACGACCTGCCCTTTTACATCGATCATCTCTCAGATCGCATCGGTCAGCCTTCGCTGGTGATCTGCCTGGACTCCGGCGCCGGCAATTACGAACAGCTCTGGCTGACCGTGTCGCTGCGCGGCATGGCGGCGGGAACGCTGCGCGCCGACGTGCTCACCGAGGGGGTGCATTCCGGTTACGCGTCCGGTGTTGTTCCTTCGAGCTTCCGGGTGTTAAGGCAGTTGATTTCACGCCTGGAAGACGAAGAAACCGGCCGGGTGCTGCTGCCGGAGCTGCTGGCGGAGATTCCCCAGCAGCGGATTGACCAGACCCGCGCGATGGCCGAGTCGCTCGGCGACGAGGTGTGGCAGGCCTATCCGTTTGTGGAAGGCACGGAGCCAATGGCCGAAGACAATGTCAATCGACTGCTCAATCGAACCTGGCGTCCCGCGTTGTCCTTCACGGGGGTAGACGGCTTGCCATCTCTGGACAACGCCGGAAACGTGCTGCGGCCACACTCCTCGCTCAAGCTGTCCATGCGCTTGCCGCCCACCGTGAGCGGTGAAGCCGCGACGGCCGCCATGCAAAAAGCGTTGGAAGCCAATCCGCCGCAAGGCGCGCGTGTCAGCTTCGAGCCGGACCAGGCTGCCACGGGCTGGAACGCCCCGAATGTCGCACCATGGCTGCACGAGTCGCTTCAGAAAGCCTCCCAATCAGCCTATGGCAGAGATGTCATGTACATGGGTGAGGGCGGGACCATTCCGTTCATGGCCATGCTGGGTGATGCTTTCCCCGAGGCCCAGTTCATGATCACCGGCGTGCTGGGGCCCAAGTCCAACGCCCATGGCCCGAACGAATTTCTGCACGTTCCTTTCGCGCGCCGGTTGACGACCTGCGTGGCCGCCGTGCTGGCGGACCACTACCAGCGAGACACCGCCTGACCGGGCCTGTCGGGCGAGATGTCAGCCCCGCGCAAGCGGGCTGACACAGGCCGGGCGGGTGCAGGGCGCCGGGGCTTAAGGGGCCCCGGTTCGGGCAACGGGTAATACGTCAGCCTCAGTTTTCCGCCTCAGCGCCGGCGTCAGACTCAGCGCCGGTGTCCGCCTCATCAGCTGCTGCCTCGTCATCCTGCAAAACCACCTTGAGATCTTCCAGGCTTTGGCGAACCCGCAGCCCGTAGGTGTGATCGTCACCCCACACGTCGTAGAGCTTACGCAGGCCATGCTCATCGTGTTCCTGAAACCTGGCCCGGTTACGGGCGGCGCGATCATCATCCAGGCCCAGGAATTTCAAGGCCTCCTCCCCCACCATCAGCGCCGAACCAAAAGTTTCGCGCCGAATGACGTCCGCGCCCGCTTCGATCAGATCGTAGGCATGACGACGGTCCACCGCCCGGGCCAGTACTTTCAGATGGGGAAAATGCATATGAGCAGCCAGCACCATCTTGACCGCTTTTTCCCGATCACGGATGGCAATCACCAGCAACCGTGCCCGCGCTGCGCCGGCCGCTCTGAGCACTTCCGCACGCGAGGCATCGCCGTAGAACACCTTGTTGCCAAAACGGGTCACCAGCTCTATCTGACCAATATCGAGATCCAGTAACGTGACCTCGAAGCCGCTGGCTTTCAGCAGACGGGCGACAACCTGGCCGAAACGGCCATAGCCGGCAATGATGACCGGGTTATCCAGATCTTCAATCTCATCTTCATCCCGTGTTGTGGCGCCCGGTACAAAGCGCGGCTGAACAAAACGCTCGTACAGGATCAGGACCAGCGGCGTGGCGATCATCGACAGGACCACGACCGCGATCAGCATATTGGCGACTTCAGGTTCCAACACGGCATTCTGGAGCGCGAAGGAAACCAGCAGAAAGGCAAACTCACCACCCTGGGCCAACACGAAGGAAAACAGCAGGTTGTCGGAGATATGCAGGCGAAACATTCTGCCCAATGCCAGCAGGATGATCAGCTTCAGAACAATCAGGCCCAGCACGAGGCCGATAACGGTCCCAAACTCATCGCCCACCAGCCTGAGGTCGATGCCGGCGCCCACCGCAATAAAGAACAAGCCCAGCAGCAGCCCTTTGAACGGCTCAATATCGGCTTCCAGCTGGTGTCGAAACTCACTCTCAGCGAGCACCACACCCGCCAGGAAGGTGCCCAGCGCGGGTGAGAGGCCGACAGCCGTCATGGCCAGCGTGATGGCCACCACCAGCAACAGTGCTGTGGCGATGAACAACTCGTGGCTGCGGGTAGTGGCGATGTAGTGAAACACCGGCCGGGCCAGGTATCGGCCCGCCAGAACGATACCGACCACCACCAGCAGAATCAGCGTCGCCTGCACCCAGCCAGCCAGTTCCGCTACGCTGTGATTGCCGGATCCATGGGCCGGATCAGGCATCGCCACGACACCCGGCAAGGCCAGGAAGGGCAGCACCGAAAGAATGGGGATGACCGCTACATCCTGAAACAACAGAACAGAAAATGCCTTGCGTCCGGATTCCCGCCGATTCCAGCCTTTTTCTTCCAGCGTCTGCAGGACCATGGCCGTGGATGAAAGCGCGAGGATCATGCCGATGGCCAGCGCAGACTGCCAGGGCAGCCCCATCAACCAAACCAGCAGCCCAATCGTCAGGGTGGTGATTCCCACCTGCAGGCCACCAAGGCCAAGGATCGGAACGCGCAAGCGCCACAGCTCGGCCGGGTCCAGCTCCAGGCCGATCAGAAACAACATCAGCACCACGCCGAACTCGGCAAAATGCATCACGTCCTGGCCCTCGGATCCGACCAGGCCCAGCACATAGGGGCCGATCAACACGCCCGCCAGCAAATAGCCCAGCGCGGAGCCAAGGCCCAGTCGGCGGGCGACCGGAACAGCCAGCACGGCCGCCGCCAGGTAAAATATCGCATGTTGAAATACTTCAGCGTACATGTCTCAGCCTGCCAGTCGCCTGATCATTCGGCACAGTTCTGACCCTGGTGACACTCTACCGACCCGTCACCTCTCTCGACCTGGATCGTCGCATGACCGATATGATGATGATGGCGTAACTCGATGGCCACTTCATGCAGGAACCGGTCATCATCCGGCGGTTCAGGCATGACAAGGTGTGCCGTTAAGGCATTGTCCGTGGTGCTCATGGCCCAGATGTGCAAATCATGAATCCCGGCCACGCCCGGCCGCGACAGGAGAAACGCGCGCACCGCCTCCGGATCCACTTTACGAGGCACGGCGTCGATCGCCAGATTCAGAGAATCTTTCAGCAGATCCCAGGCTGAGAAAAAAATCACCACCACGATCACCAGGCTGATGACTGGATCGATCCAGTTCAGGGCGAATTTCCAAATCAGAGCGCCGGAAATGACGACGCCCAGTGAAACCGCCGCATCCGCGGCCATGTGGAGAAAAGCGCCCCTGATGTTCAGATCGTGATCCTTGCCGGAGACAAACATCAGCGCTGTCGCCGTGTTGATCACAACACCGACCGTCGCCACCCACATGATGGTGACGCCGGCAGGTTCCACCGGGGTGAAAAAACGCCCAACCGCCTCCCACGCGATGGCGCCGACTGCCGCGAACAACAGCAGCCCGCTGAGAATGGAGGCGAGAATGGTGGCGCGGCTGTAGCCGTAAGTCCGGCGGGCCGATGGCTTCCGACCGGCCAGCGCGCTGGCGCCCCAGGCCAAAAGCAAGCCCAACACATCGCTCAGGTTGTGGCCGGCGTCGGTGAGCAGAGCCAGCGAGTTGGCCATCAGGCCAAAAACCACCTCCACCACGATAAACCCGACATTCAACGCCACCCCGACGGCAAACGCCCGGTTGTAATCGGGCGGCGCGTGGTGGTGGTGATGTGCCTGCTGCCGGTTCATCAGGGATCAGACGCTGTGCCAACCCTGCCAGAGCGTCCAGACTCCGATCACGATAAAGGCGGTTCCGGCCACATAGCTCATCAGTTTGACGTTGAGGTATTGCGACAAAACAGCCCCGGCGGCAACACCGATTGCGCTGGTGGCGATCAATGCCAGAGAGGCCGCGAAGAAAATGGTGAGTTTGCTCACATCGCGGTCAGCGGCGAAAAGCAGCGTTGCGATCTGGGTTTTGTCGGCCATTTCCGCTATGAACACCGTACCCAGCACGGTGAAAAACAACTTCCATTCCATCAGGTCAGCCTTCCGTTGACGGTGTGTTTTACATTGTACGCAATACGCAATGGGTAGCGGATGAGGGCCTTGCCTGACGGCTCCATGGACCTGCGCAGAACCTGTGACATTCGCAGCTTGTCATCGGCCAGATGCATGGTCCTGCCTCGACCAGGAGGTGACACATATTGTCATCACACCGACCATAATCGGCATCCCAGGCCCGAAATTGGCGTCGTAGACCACAGAAATATCCCCGCAAAAAGCAATTTATTCAGCGAGTTAAACGACTTTACACATTGTGGCGTGAATATTGCATTGTACAGCGTGTATAGATATCCGGTCAGCCGGATATCCGGTAAATCGACCGCTCCGCGGAGGAGCGTAGACCCGGGCCGTCTTTCCTGCTGGAGAAGCCGTTGGGGGAACAGTCGAAGCAGGAAGTCAGCGGCCTCGGGCGAAGATACTGTTTCATCGCCACCCGCTAGAGAAGTCCGGCGGCATGCCGGCACCAGGGGTTGGGTCCGAAAAGACCCTGTGTTATTGCACAATTTGCCCAAATTGAGCATTGCTTGGGGAACAAGCCGGCTGGTCAGGCAAGGGGGTTTACCAGCCAACCATTGGGGTAAGGGCACAGGGGTAACCCGGCTGTCCCGGCGGCTTCAAAGCCGCCAGGCAGCCCAAGGGGTAAAGGGGGCCTGGCTTACCCATGGTTCGATCAAGGTAGCCACCCGAAAAGACCCGCGGATGCCGGGTCTTTTCTTTTATAGCGACGCACATCTCCTGCCGGTCAGTGCCAGCATGATGATCCGGCATGACCCTTTATGATCCATGAGGTCTTGATTCATGAGTCCCTGATCCATGCAGCCTTGATCTATGAGGCCTGATCCATGAGGCTCGGGGCCGGAAAACCCTGTCGCCCGAGAAAGCACCCTCATATCACTCGCGTTCAGACTGGACGCCACCCGGGCCGGACGGGCATCACTCGCTCTCGTGTGAAGCGATGATATAGCCGCCCGATTTTTCATCATGCTGCATCTGCAGGAGTTTGCGCTTCTCCATCTCTTCGAGCAGTTGGCCGAAGGATTTGAAGCCGTGGTAACTCTCGCTGAATGAAGGCTTGCGGCGCTTGAGTGCCTGCTTGACCATGGAGCCCCAGATTTGAGACTCATCCCCTCGCTCACTCACCAGGTCATCGAGCGTTTCCAGGACATGACGAAACGCGGACTGAGCGCGCTCTTCGGCTTTGGTGCGTGAACCATTGCCGCCTTCAGCGGCTTTTTTGCTGGCGCCTTTTTTCCTTGCCGGCGATCGCCGGGTCGTTTTTCGGACAATATCTTCGTAATAAATGAATTCATCACAGTTGGCGATCAGCAGGTCCGAGGTGGACTCCTTCACACCCACGCCAATGACCAGCTTGTTGTTTTCTCGAAGCTTGGAGACCAGCGGCGAAAAATCCGAGTCACCGCTGATAACGACGAAGGTGTCCACGTGCGACTTGGTGTAACACAGGTCCAGTGCGTCAACCACCATGCGGATGTCGGCGGAGTTTTTACCCGACTGCCGCCGGTGCGGAATTTCTATGAGCTCGAAAGAGGCTTCATGCATGTCGACTTTGAAGTCCTTGTAGCGCTCCCAGTCGCAATAGGCTTTCTTGACCACGATATTGCCCTTGACCAGCAGTCGCTCCAGCACTTCCTCGATGTCGAATCGGGCATAGCGTGCGTCACGCACGCCAAGGGCGATGTTCTCGAAGTCGCAAAATAGCGCGAGGTTTCGGGTTCCGTTACTCATGAATGGACGCTCTGGCGGGGCCTTGCTGTAGATGCCCCATTCTAAATGATTCACGCGATCGGTGTTGGCCGTTTTTCCTGAGCAGGGGATGCGGCATATCTTGGGCTATCATGCGACTTCACCCTCCGACGGCCTGATCCGATGAACGACGCCATCAGCGCGAATACGCCCTACTACCAGCTGGACCCGGACACGGTCATCCATGCCGTCGAGTCCGTCGGCATGGCCTGTGACGGACGTCTTTTGCCGCTCAACAGTTATGAAAACCGCGTATACCAGGTTGGGCGCGAGACCGGCGACCCGATCGTGGCGAAATTTTATCGCCCGGGACGCTGGAGCGATGAGCAGATCCTGGAAGAGCATGCGTTCGCCCTGGAGCTGGCTGAGGCCGAGATCCCCCTGGTGCCGCCCATGACGCTGGCCACCGGAACCCTGAACCACTTCGAGGGTTTTCGTTTCGCCCTGTTCGAGCGCAGAGGCGGGCACGCGCCGGAACTCGACGATAAGGAGACGCGGACCTGGCTGGGCCGGTTCCTGGGCCGAATACATGCGGTAGGCTCAAGCCGAGGGTTTGAACATCGCCCTCAGCTCACGCCCCAGCGTTTCGGACAGGACTCCATCGACACCATCACGGGCGGTGAATGGCTGCCCGCCCACCTCGGGGCCGCCTTCGAAACCCTCGGCGAGGATTTGATGGCCATGGTGTCCACCCTGTACCAGCAAGCGGGTGAATGCAGAAACATCAGGCTCCACGGGGACTGTCATCCGGGCAACATCCTCTGGCGCGAAGGACCTTTCTTTGTCGACCTCGACGACTGTCAGACCGGCCCGGCCATTCAGGATTTGTGGATGCTGCTCTCGGGCGAGCCGGAGGACATGTCTTCACAGCTGCAGGATGTGATCAAGGGCTATCGCGAATTCAACGCGTTTGAGACGCGCGAACTGGCGCTGATCGAGGCGCTGAGAACGCTTCGCATGCTGCATCACGCGGCCTGGCTGGCGCGCCGCTGGGAGGATCCGGCATTCCCAATCGCTTTTCCCTGGTTCAGTGAGCCGCGCTATTGGGAAAACCTGGTGCTGGGCTTGCGCGAACAGCTGGCCCGGATGCAGGAACCCGCGCTGACTTTACCCCTCTGGCTTTGAGACAGGCACCGCCCCGCTCAGTAGTGGGGTGGCGCCTCATCGTGTTCACCGGAAACCCCACCGGCAGCCGCATCACCCAACTCTCTCAGCCGGCCCGCCAGCTTCCTCAACTGCTCACGCAGCTCCGTGAGTTCACGATCCTGGCGGGCAACCACCTCATTCAGCCGTTCATGCAGTTCGTCCTGGAACGCGGCCTGGCTCTCCAGTTCCTCTATGCGGCTGAGCAGAGCCCTGAAGTCACTCAAGGCGATGCCTCCGGGGGCAGTTGAGCGGGTGGCTCCCACAATTCCACCCGGTTGCCATCCGGGTCTTCGAACCAGCCGAAGCGTCCGAAATCGTGCTCCTCCCGGTCGTCGATCACCGTGGCGCCGCCATCGGCCACATTCTTGAGCGCCGCGTCCAGATCATCAACGATCAGGTTGACCATGAACGCCTGCCCGCGGTCGCCGAAATATTCGGTATCGGTAGGGAATGCGCCCCAAACAGTGAAACTGTTGGCCGGCATACCCTCCGGGGCAAAACTGGCGCCACTGGTGGTTCCCCAGCCTTCTACGCGCAGGCCAAGATGCGCTTCATACCAGGCGGCAAGCCCGGCCGGGTCCCCGGTCCGAAAAAATACTCCGCCCACGCCCAGGGCTCTTCCCTGGCTGGTTTTGCTCATTGTGACACTCCCACACTTCCCTGAACGTCATCATAACCCAGGTGGAAGCGCGCCCATGGGGCCGCCCGAATTTGGAACGACGAACCGCCTTCGGTATGCTTCAGCCAGGCTCCAATAAGAGAATACGAGATGCGTCCGCTGTTGTTCCTGACCGCAACCTTGTTGCTTCAAGCATGCGCCTCGCTGCCCGAGGACTTTCCCCAGCAGCCCAGCGAAGCCTGGCCGGAACCCACCGCAACCCAGTTGGGCGCGTTTTTCGAACGGCACGTACCCGAAACGGGCCCGCGCTCGGGCGTTATTCTCGTGGCCGACCCCCGGGAGGCCTTCAGGGCCCGGTATGCTTTTGCCTCGCTCGCCCAGCGAACACTCGATCTGCAGTACTACCTGTGGAAGGGTGACCTGACCGGTCGGCTATTGCTGTGGCGGGCGCTGGAAGCCGCCGACCGTGGCGTCCAGGTCCGCATTCTCATGGATGACATTTATCACAAGGGCCGGGACAAGGACTATGCCACCATCGCGGTGCATCCCAACATCCAGATGCGCGTCTTCAACCCCATGGGCAACCGGGGCATCGGCCGCACCGGCAATTACGTTTTGCATAAAAAGACGCTCAACCACCGGATGCACAACAAGATTTTTCTGGTCGACAACGCGGTTGCGGTGCTCGGTGGCAGGAACATTGGGGATGACTATTTCGGTATCGACCCGGAACTCAATTTCCACGACCTCGATGTGCTGGCGGTCGGTGAGGCCGCGCGGCAGGCGGGCAGCGCGTTCGACCTGTACTGGAACAGCCGGCACGCAGTGCCCATCAGCGTCCTGTACCAGGACCCGGTCGATGTGACCGACCTCGATCTGCTGCGCACCGACCTGGAGATGAACCTGGACGACGCGCTGGAAGAAGTGCCCTACAAGGTACCGCATGAGATTGATGCCGTCCGCGACCAGCTGGAAGACCTGGCAGCCGCACTGATCTGGGCGGAAACGGAGGTGGTCGTCGACCCCCTGGACCGCTTTGAGGGGGGTGAGGAGTCGGCTTTCGTGGTCCTTGGGCGATTGTTGCGCGATGAAGCCAGGGAAGACCTGACCATTCAGACCGCTTACCTGATCCCCAATGGCGGCGGCATCGAAAACATCGCTCACATGGTCGACAACGGCGTTCGTGTGCGCATCATGACCAACTCAGCGCAGTCCAACAATCACCTGTCCGTCCATGCGCACTACATGAAGTACCGCAAACCCCTGATTGAATCCGGCGTGGAACTGTATGAACTGCGCGCCGACGCTGAATTGCTGAATCACTACCGCGAGGTGGATAACCGCATAGTGGACTCGCACGCCGGCCTGCATACCAAGGCCTTCGTCGTTGACAGCCGCATCAGCGTGATCGGCTCCTACAATATGGATCCCCGCTCACGCATCTGGAATTCCGAAATTGGGCTGGTGGTCCATAGCGAGGAATTCGGCGCGGTCGTCAAAGCCGAAATGGACGAGGAATTCCAACCCGGCAATGCCTACCGCGTGGAACTGGATGAAAAGGGCAAATTGCTCTGGACCATCGATACAGAGGACGGCGTGGAGCGCTGGACGCATGACCCAGGAACCACCGCGTGGCGGCGGTTCATCACCCGGCTGATCAGCTGGATACCGGTTGAAAACGAGCTCTGAGCCCGCTTTTACCAGCAGCTCAGGCCCCGAACACTTCCCGGAACACCATCTGCATGTGGCCCCAGGACACCTGATCGGCCAGTTCGTCGTATTTGAGCGGGATACCGTACTTCTCGCCCTTGGCCGTCGCCTCGGGGTTGGTGAAGGCGTGCTCCGCGCCCGGCAGCTGGATGAAATCACAGTGGGCGCCTGCAGAAGCCATCTCCTCCTGGAACTGCGCAATGTCTTCCGCCGGTACGAAGGGGTCAGCTTCGCCGTTGTAGGCAACCACCCTGGCCGCCATCTGGTCAACGCCGGGCGTGATGGCCAGGGGCAAGCTGCCGTGGAATGACACCACCACGCCCAGGTCCATACCCACCCTGGCCATGTGCAGGACAACGCCGCCGCCAAAGCAGTAGCCAATCGCGCCGATCTGCCCCGCGTTGACGGTTGCATGACCCTGCAAGGTATCCAGGGCGGCTTTGAAGCGGGCCCGGCCTGTCTCCATATCCTCGATCACCGCGTTCATCAGGGCGCCGGCCTGATCAGGGTTATCGGCCGTTTGGCCGCCGCCATACATATCGACCGCCATTGCCGTGTAACCCAGCGCGGCCAGGGCATCGGCGCGGCGCCTGGCGAAATCATTCAAACCCCACCATTCGTGAACCACCAGGATGCCGGGGCGGGAACCCTCGATGGAATCATCCCAGGCCAGGTAGCCCCTCATCTCGGTCTCCCCGGAAGAATAGGCTACATCTTCGCTGCGAATATTGGCTGCGCTCATCGTTGCACTCCCTATGCTGATCGGTCTCAATCTGAATATTCTTCGACAGCGACCCGCTCCCGTGTCGCGCCTAAGGCAGAATCATACTCCATGCAAGCCAGCCACAGGCACAGATTCACATTGGATTCGATCTGAAGCGACCCCAGATTGTTTTCAGTTGCATTGGTGGGCCTGGTGCTGGTGCAATGAGTAACTGACCAGGCCAGACCAACAGGACAAACATCATGAGCGAGTTAGGCGGTACCCCGGACATCAACATGGATCCCGATGCCCTGTGCCGGGAAGAGGTATTCACGGACAACAGGATCGGCACCATTCGCAAGCTGACCCCGGTGACTTCAGGCGGCGAAGAAGACCACAGCCGACCCGTTCAGTACCTGGGTTCCACCCAGATCATGACGCCCGGGGGGGCTCTGCCGCTCAGCTTTGAAATTCCCGCGAGCACGCTGCAGGAAGCCGCGGAAGGTTTTGGCGCGGCCGCACAAGAGGCTGTTGAGCGCACCATGGAGGAACTCCGTGAGCTGCAGCGCCAGGCCGCTTCCCAAATCGTGGTACCCAAGGGCGGCGTGGACCCGGGCGCCATGGGCGGGATGCCCGGAGGCGGCAAAATCCAGATGCCGTGAAGCGTTTCTGCCTGGCTGTTGCGGCCTTGCTGGCCGTAACAGCGGCCAGCCTGCCCCGGGGCGCCCAGGCCCAGGACACCCTGTTATGGCGCGTAGTGGATCTCCAGAACGTGGTCTACGTGGAGCTGCTGGAAGGGGTGATCGTGCTCGAGCTCAACCCCCTTTTCGCGCCGAAAACGGTTGCCCAGTTCAAACGGCTGGTCGCGGAGGACTTCTACCGCGGCCTGAGCTTTTACCGGGTCATCGAAGGGTTCGTGGCCCAGGGTGGAGACGAGAGCGATGTCGGGATCCCGACAACCGAGCCCACGATCGATGCGGAATTCGAAATCAAGCGCGATGACGAGCTGCCCTGGACCCGGGTCGAACGCCAGGATCTGTACGGCGCTGAGACGGGGTTCATCGACGGGTTCGCCGCCGGACGGGACAAGCGCCGTGTCTGGCTGACCCACTGCCCCGGCATCATTGCCATGGCACGTAACGAGGACCCCAACTCGTCACGAACCGACTTCTATATCGTCATCGGCCAGTCTCCGCGATACCTGGACAGAAACCTGTCCATTTTCGGCCGGGTCATCCATGGCATGGATGTCGTTCAGCGTATCCGACGAGGCGCTATTGAGAACAACGGGATCATCGAAGAAGACCTCGAGCGGTCCCGCATCAAGCGGGTGCGCATGGCCATGGACCTTGACCCGCAAGAACGAAACACCTTCCTGGTCATGGACACCAACAGCCCCGGCTTCAGCGACTATCTCGATGAGAGACGTAACCGCAAGGATAAGTTTTTCGCCCATAAGCCGCCCAAGGTGCTTGATGTCTGCCAGGTACCCGTCGCCACGCGGGTAGAGAAACCAGACCTGCCAGACAGCCTGCGCCAACGCGTCACCGACCAGCCATAGACCCCGTGGCCCGCTGGCGCATGGGCGCAGGCGGTGGCTCTGCTGTGCTACTCTAGGCACTTAACACCTGCCCGCTGCTTCGGGCAGGCCAATCAAAAAGGGGCTCCAACACCGCTTTACTGCGTGAGCGCGCCGCAACCCCACCGCGATTGCCGGACGGGGCTTACCGCGCGACGGACACATGACTCAAGGCAACAGAAACATACTCGCCTTCGGCATCGCAACGCTGTTTGCGGGCCTCGCCTTGACGCTTATGCTGCCTCGCAGCGACCCGGGGCCGGATCAAACCGGCGTGATGCCGAATAACACTGACGCCCCGTCAGAGACGCCAGAACCTGCGCTCCACCCTGACCCGGCCAGGGCTATAACCAGCGAAGACGCGCCGCTGGCATTTTTCGAGTCGATCAACCGTTATCCGGGCAACAACAAAAGACTGACCGACCAGTCCCATGACCTGCTCAACCCCGGGGCGCGTCATGAACAGCGGCGGCGAATTCCTGCCAACCCCGACAATCCGGATCCCGGATGGGAGGTTCTTTTCACCGCAGATCGCTACTACATCAATGGTGAAGAGTCGGCCGAAATCACGCTGCAGCTGTGGCACGAGGGCCAACCCGTGACCCCCGAGTCACTGCAGTTGGTGGCTCGAACCGTCACGACACAAGGGCCCACGATGACCCTGCGAGAGCAGCGGAACGGCGCCGGGGTCAGCACTGTTTTTCGCCCGAATGAAGCATGGCCCGATT
>WTJD01000249.1 GCA_011524975.1 Lysobacterales bacterium | reverse complement strand
AAAGGTTCTCACGTGTGACCAGCACCTCCAGCGCGCACCCCTGGGGCAGCCCGTTGTACTGTTCTTCCACATCCGTGCTGAATGTCAAAAAAACCAGGAAGCGGCGCCCAACCTCGTCGACGTCCACGGTGGGAAAGTAACATTCAAATTCGTGCAAGCCTTCCTCGTAGACTTCCAGGAAGTCTTCCAGCGGGCGCGTGACCTTGTAGGGGATTAGGACCTTGAGAAAGGCTGTTCCCCCCGAGGGGAAACCCCGGGTGAAGGCATAATCGGTGTCGGCCACCTGTACCAGTGCGACAAGATCGGCTGCCATCGCCAGCTGCTCGAGTGAACGGGGCTCAACAGGCTCGGGTTCGGACTCCGGGGTCAGGAATTGCCCGAACGAAATCGCGGGAAATAACAACAGCAGCGCCAGGGCGCGATTCATGTGTCTGCTCCGGTGCCGGATAACGGCTTCGACCGCATCTTTGAGCCCGGGTTCATTAGCGCGAGGTTTTGGCCCATGAGGACCGAACGACCACTGACCGGCCAGGCCGTGTCGCCGGAGAGCATGCCTGGAGGCATGGCCATGATCACGGTGGAACCCATGTTGAATCGCCCCATCTCCTGGCCTCTCTCGAGCACGATATTTTCGTCGTCGTAGCTCCAGCGGCTTATGCTCTTGCGCTTGCTTGGCGTCACCTCGCCTGCCCATACAGTCTCCATGGACCCGACCAGCATCGCGCCAACGAGGACCTGGGCCAGGGGGCCCCAGGCAGTATCGAAGATGCAGACGACGCGTTCATTACGCGCGAACAGGTCGGGAATCTGCCGAACCGTGTAGGGCGCAACGCTGAACAGCTTCCCGGGCACGTGAATCATTCTGAGCAGCTTTCCCTGGACCGGCATGTGTACCCGATGGTAGTCGCGGGGTGAAAGGTAAATGGTGAAAAAGGTTCCGCCCGTCAGTGTCTCACAGCTCGGATCGTCGGCCAGCAGAGCCTGCAGACGGTAGTCTTTGCCCTTGGCCTGCAGGATGCGATCTCCGTGCAGCACGCCGGCCTCGCTGATTCTGCCATCGCAGGGGGACAGCAAGCTCAAGTCCCCGGCGTCCAGAGGGCGCGCGCCCTCTTTGAGTTCGCGCGTGAAGAAATCGTTGAAACACGCGTGGTCGTCAGGGTCGGGCGACTTCGCTTCATCGATATTAATGCCCGCCAAGGTGCCAATGATCTTGATCAGGCTGTTTTTGATCCAGCGGTTGCGGCATCGCATCAGCCGGTAGACCAGTGCCGTGAGGGTATGCTGCGGCAGCAAGTGCTGAATCCGGGCGGCCAGGGATTCCATCATCGGTTACGGTTCCGTTCACCATCAGGCCGTTCAGGCCGGGGCTCAATTATACTGCCAGGATGCGCGAATTCAGATTTCCATGATGAAAACCGTCCGCGACTGGTTGGCAACTTGCGAACGGGCCCTGGCCGAGGCTGGCCTGCACTTCGGTCACGGCACGGACAATGCCCATGATGAGTCTGCCTGGCTGGTGCTGCACGTGCTTGGTGTCCCGCTGGATGGTTCCTTCTCGGCCTGGGATGCACCTGTTAGCGCGGCGGAGGCGGGAGAAATCCAGCGCTTGCTTGATGCCCGCATCCAACAGCGAAAACCGCTGGCCTATCTGCTGGGTCAGGGCTGGTTTTGCGGACTGCCCTTCGAAGTCGACGAGTCGGTGTTGGTGCCGCGTTCGCCCATTGGTGAGTTGATCCAGTCCGGATTCTCTCCCTGGGTTCAACCGCGGCAGGTCCATCGAGTGCTGGACCTCTGCACCGGCAGTGGCTGTATCGCCATCGCCACGGCCCTGCATCTGGACCACGTGACGGTCGACGCGGTGGATATCAGTGATCAGGCGCTGGAGGTTGCGCAGCGCAATGTGGATGCGCATGGCGTAGGTGACCGGGTCAGGTTGTGGCGCTCAGACCTGTTTAACGATCTGGGCAGTCAGCGTTGGGATCTGATTGTCTCGAATCCACCCTACGTATCGGCTGCTGAGATGGAGCGCTTCCCCGGTGAATATCGTTGGGAACCGGCGCTGGGTTTCCGCGCGCGGGATGAGGGTCTCGAACTGGTGTTGCGGATACTGCGGGAATCGGCAAAGCACCTGCAAGAGCAGGGGGTGCTGATATGCGAGGTGGGCGAGGCGGCCGGCCGCCTCGAGGCCCGTTTGCCGCAATGGCCGTTGACCTGGATTGAATTCGAGCACGGAGGTGAGGGTGTCTTTACAATAGACCGATCGAAACTGGAGGACGCGGCCGCTCGGTCTGCCCTCGGCGGTAGCAGCTGTTAACGGAGTATCACAGCCCATGTCGTACAACACTTTTGGCCGCATGTTGCAGGTCACCACTTTCGGCGAAAGCCATGGCCCCGCCATCGGCTGTGTCATTGACGGTTTTCCACCGGGGCTGGAAATCACCCCTGAGGAGATTCGTGAAGAGCTGGTCCGGCGCGCGACGGGCCGGTCGCGGCACACCTCTCAGCGAAAAGAAAAAGATGAAGTCCAGATTCTTTCGGGTATGTTCGAGGGTAAGACCACGGGCACGCCCATCGCCCTGCTGATCGAAAACACAGATGCCAGGTCGAAGGATTACACCAACATTGCGACCCGTTTTCGGCCGGGACACGCGGATTACACCTACTTTAAAAAGTACGGCATACGCGACTATCGCGGCGGCGGCCGGTCATCGGCCAGGGAGACCACCATGCGCGTGGCAGCGGGGGCCCTGGCCAGAAAATACCTCAAGCAGGAACTGGGTATCGAGATTTATGGTTGGCTTGCCCAATTGGGCCCGATTCGCACGGATGAACGTTTTGACCGGGGCGTGATCAACGACAACCCCTTCTTCGCGCCGGATGAGCGCATCGTGGGTGATCTCGAAGACTACATGGACGCGCTGCGTAAATCCGGCGACTCGGTGGGCGCCCGGGTTTCTGCCGCGGCCACCGGGGTACCCGCGGGCCTGGGCGAGCCGGTTTACGGCAAACTGGACGCCGAACTGGCCAGCGCGATGATGAGCGTCAACGCCGCCAAGGGCGTGGAGATCGGCGCGGGTTTTGAGAGCGTGGCGCAAATGGGCACACTGCATCGTGATGAGATGACCACCGAGGGGTTCCAGTCCAATCATGCCGGAGGCGTGCTGGGCGGAATTTCCAGCGGGCAGGATCTGCTGGTGAGCGTGGCCTTCAAGCCCACTTCCAGCCTGAGGATACCCTGCACCGGAATGGATGAAGACGGCAATGAGGTGGAGATTGTGACCAAGGGGCGGCACGACCCTTGCGTGGGTATTCGCGCGACACCGATCGTTGAGGCCATGCTGGCCCTGGTATTGATGGATCACGTCCTGCGTCACAGGGCGCAGATGGGTGCGGAGGCAGAATGATGAACCATAAAGGGAATGTGACCGTCGCAGTAGCAGGCGCCACCGGGGCCGTGGGCGAGGTCATGTTGGAACTGGTCGCTTCGGTGGCCCAAACCGACTGGAAGGTGCATGCCCTGGCCAGTGAAAGGTCACTGGGCAAGGCAGTGGCCTTCGGTCAGCGGCAACTGCAGGTGGAGAATCTCGAGACCTTTGATTTCAGCGATGTCGATTACGCCTTGTTTTCCGCCGGCGCCTCGGTCAGCCGCGTTCATGCCGTGCGGGCTGCTCAGGAGGGCGCGATCGTTATCGACAATACCTCGGAGTTTCGCTACCGGGACGATATCTCCCTGGTTGTTCCCGAAGTCAACGGACAGCTGTTGGAAGACGCGGGGCCTGGAACCATCATTGCCAACCCCAACTGTTCGACCATTCAGATGGTGGTGGCAGTCGCGCCGATTCACCGAGCCGCCGGCGTGGAGCGAATCAATATCGCGACCTACCAGTCCGTATCGGGTGCCGGGCGTTCGGCCATGGAAGAACTGGCTCGACAAACGGCCGAAAGGCTGAACATGCGCGATATAGACCCTCAGTCCTTCAAGCAGCCCATTGCTTTCAACGTCTTGCCGGAAATCGACGTCATGCAGGACAATGGCTACACCAAGGAAGAAATGAAACTGCACTGGGAGACCCGAAAGATATTGGGAGACGATGCGATTAACGTCAACGCCACCGCGGTGCGCGTGCCGGTTTTCTTCGGTCACGCGGAAGCGGTGCACCTGGAGACCCGTGACGACATTGGCGTCGAAGAAGTGACCCGGCTGTTGTCCCAGGCGCCGGGGGTGGAATTGGTGGAGCCCCGTGATGGCAGCGGATTTGCGACGCCCGTGACGCACGCCTCCGGCAAAGACCCGGTATTTGTCAGCCGCATCCGGCGTGATCTCAGCCACCCTCGTGGCATCGATCTCTGGGTGGTTTCAGACAATGTGCGCAAAGGCGCAGCCTTGAATGCCGTGCAGATCATGCAGGCCATTGAAGCACGCAAGGTTCCCTAGACCGGATAACGGGCTGCCAGTAGAATTTGACCCAGCCATTTGTGAGTTTCAGGGTCGCCATGCAGGGATACGAACACTCAGTGAAGCGTTGCACAGGCAATAGCCGTCGAACGAGAAGGGCATTCCAGGCTTTCATGGTGGCCCTGCTGCTCGTCTCCAATTACGCCTGGGCGCTCGGCCTGGGTGATCTCACCGTACGGTCTTATCTCGGCCAGCCGCTGGATGCCCGGATCGACCTCTTGTCCCGCGCGCCATCCGAGTTGGAAGGTATATCGGCCAACCTGGCCTCGGCCGACAGTTTCAACCTGGTGGGCGTGGACCGAATGGCTTTATCGGTTCCCCTGAGTTTTGTGGTCAATAACGAAACCGGAGGCGCCTGGATCCAAGTCAGCAGCCTGGACCCGGTCAACGACCCCGTATTGCAGTTCGTTGTGGAAGTCAATTTCCCAAATGGACGCCTGCTGCGCCAGTACACCGTGTTTCTTGACCCGCCCACCGTGCCGGCGCCGGCACCCTTGCCCTCGCTGACCCCACGGCAGGACACTCGAAATACGCCGGCGTTGATCGAACAACCGGTGGTCGTCGAGGAACGGCAGCCGCAACCGGAACTACAACCC
>WTJD01000062.1 GCA_011524975.1 Lysobacterales bacterium | reverse complement strand
TGAGCCGGAAGCCGCTACCGCTGTGCCTGCCGGCCGATAATCCATGCGGCTGTACAGCAGGTCCAGGTGCTCCTGTACGCGGACGCTGTCTTCCCAGGTCACCATCTCGGGCCGCCTGCGGCCCGCCTGCAGGTCACGATTGACCTCGGTGATCTGATACTCGAATCCGCTGCCGGCGCGCTGATCCAGGAAGTAATCCACGGGGTCTTCCTGCTCGTACAGAAAGCACTCTCGCGCCCGCCAGAAATCCGGGATGCGGATATAGCCCTTTTCACCGATCAGCCAGACCGCGTTGGGTAGCTTGCAGCGGAAAGAAACCATCAGGCTGGCGCTGCATTCACCATAGTCGCAGTGGATCAGCACGTCGTCATCCACGCCATTGGGCGCCAGGTGGCTGCGCACGCTGAGCACCTCCGGATCCTGCCCGGTGAAGTGCCAGGCCAGCGCGAGGGGATAGACCCCGATATCCAACAGGCAGCCGCCGGCCAGTTCGCGCGAATAATGCCGCTGCTCCGGGTCGTACGGCATGGGGTGACCCATATCGATCTTCATGTGCAGCAGCGCGCCAATGCGCCCGGAGTCAACCCACCGCCTGGCTTCGCGGATGGCGGGTAACAGCCAGGTCCACATGGCCTCCATCAGGTAGACCCCTGATTCACGCGCCCTGGCCGTCAGCGCCCTGGCCTCCTCCGGCGTCACCGTGAGCGGCTTCTCGCACAAAACCGCCTTGCCCGCGGCGATGCAGTCAATGCTGTTTTGGTAGTGCAGATTGTGCGGCGTGGAGATATAAACGGCGTCAATATCCGGGTCGGCCAGCATCGATGCGTAATCACCGTAGGCCCTGGGGATGTCGTACTGACGGGCGAAGGCCTGTGCCTTGACCTCGTCCCGCGAGGCCACCGCCACCAGCGCTCCGCCCTGGGCATGCGCGAAATCGCGCGCAAACTTGTGCGAGATGAGCGCAGTGCTCAGGATGCCCCAGCGAATCGGACTGGCCATGATTGCCCCTTATTGGGTGTTTTTCTTTGAATGAACCAGGCCTCATCATACGATGAATTTTCTCCTTGGTGAACACAGCGATTTAACCGCGAATTCGACCGCCTGGTCGGGAACGCGGGGAAAACCGCTGCCAGGCCACGTCCTGAAACCATCGAATACGCTAGAATCTGGGCTCCCCCACATTCGAGAGGCCACCACATGTCCCGGACCTTCCGTCTCAGCAATGGAGATGAAATCCCCGCTCTCGGGCTGGGCACCTGGAAATCAGAGCCGGGCGAGGTTGGCGCCGCGCTGCGCGAGGCCATTGGCGCCGGCTACCGGCATATCGACTGCGCCGCCATTTACATGAATGAGCGCGAGGTGGGCCAGGCCATTGCCGGGGCCATTGCGGAAGGCGATGTCCGGCGAGAGGACTTGTGGATTACCTCCAAGCTGTGGAACTGCAACCACCTGGCAGCAGACGTGCGCCCGGGGCTGGAGCAAACCCTGGCCGACCTGGGCCTGGACTATCTTGACCTGTACCTGATCCATTGGCCCGTCGCGTTCAAGCCCGGCGTGACGTTTCCGCGTCAGCCTGAGGAGTATCTCTCACCGGATGAGGCGCCCATCGCGCAAACCTGGTCGGAGATGGAAAAAGCGGTGGACGACGGACTGTGCCGCAACATCGGGCTGTCGAATTTCAGCGAAGCCAAGTGCCGCGCCGTGGTCGATGGCGCCCGCATCGCGCCCACGGTGAACCAGGTGGAGCTCCACCCCATCCTGGCTCAGCCGGATCTGCTGGCAAGTTGCGCGGACATGGGCATTCACCTGACCGCTCATTCACCATTGGGTTCCGGCGACCGGCCCGATGTGATGAAGCGCTCGGACGAGCCGCAGCCGATGGAGCACCGGGTGGTCCATGCCATTGCAGACCGCAACCAGGCCTCACCGGCCCAGGTCCTCATCGCCTGGGCCATACAGCGTGGCACCAGCGTGATCCCCAAGTCAGTCAATCCAGAGCGTATACGGCAGAACATGGCCGCCAGCGAGATCACGCTGAGTGACATCGACATGGCGGAGATCAACGCCCTCGACCGCGCCGAGCGAATCATGCTGGCGGACTTCTTCTGCCCGCCCGGCAGCCCCTACACGGTGGAGTGGATGTGGGCCTGAAGCCCGCTATGCGCCAAGCCTTATCGCTGACCCTGTTGGCCTGGGTGCTGGGCGCCTGCGCACAGGAACAGGCAGCCCAGGCCACCGCTGTCGAGGCTGAGCAGGCCCCGGACACAGCAGACAGCCGCTACGGCTTTGAGCGTCCCAGCCGCGACGGCATCGGCAAGATCTACATGGGCCGGGAGATATCCCACGTGATGGGGCACCTGGGCGCGGGCTGGCTGGAGCGGCCGGAGCGGGAACGGGAAGAACGGACCGACCTGCTGGTGGAGAACCTGCCCCTGGCGCCAGATGACGTGATCGCCGATATCGGCGCCGGAACGGGCTATTTCAGCTTTCGCATGGCCCAGCGCGTGCCCGAGGGGAAAGTGCTGGCGGTGGACATACAACCGGAAATGCTGGACATCATCGAGGCGCGCAAGGCTGAGACGGGCCTGGGCAACGTGACCGCCGTTTTGGGCAATGAGCGCGACCCCGGCCTGGCGGAATGCTCGGTCGACCTGGCGTTACTGGTCGACGCCTACCACGAATTCAGCTATCCGTTCGAAATGGGCCGCGCCATTGCCCGCGCTTTGAAGCCCGGCGGCAAGCTGGTGCTGATCGAGTACCGGGGAGAGGACCCCCGCGTGCCCATCAAGCGGCTGCACAAGATGACCGAGCAACAGTCGCAGACAGAGATGCAGGCGGCGGGCTTAAGCTGGGTGGAGACCCTGGATGTGCTGCCGCAGCAGCATTTCATGGTCTTTCAGCGCGATGAGGCCTGCGCCGCCGGCGCCGCGGCGGAAAGCTGACCCCGGCTAGGAGCCGAGCCGCACAGCCTCGATCCGGTCGATGTGCAGGCGAAACGGCCCGGCCTGCTTGTCGTAGATGTAGAACTCAACCCCACTGACCGCCGCGGGCTGCAGCCGGCCGGCGATGGGTGTGCCGAAATACTGTCGCACCATGCCCGAGATGGGTACGGTCACGGTTTGCCACTCGCCTTCGGTGGTCTCAAAGCGCTCCCAGTAACTGTCCGCACGCATACTGTTGCCGCGCGCCCCCAGTATCCAGGTGCGCCCGTCGCCCATCACGCGGATCCGCAGCGCATCATAGCCGGCGGCTGAACCTGCCGGCACCGGCGCGCGGATGGAGGAAAAGCCCCCGTTATTGCGCAGTGAGGTGGCGCCCTCGAACACAAGCGTGTTGTCCTGCTGCTGGATTTGTCCGGTGGATCGCCCGCCCATCACGCCGTCAACCACCACGCGCCAGCGCCTGGCCTCGTCCGGATCGCCAAAATCGTACAGCACCCGGGCATCCGCCATCGGCGGCATGCTCATGGGCTCGCCGCTGAGCAATGTGTCGATCATTCGGCGGTAGGCCCACGCGCGCTCGGAGGGGTCTTCAACCACGGCTGCGAGATCAAGCTGGTAGGCCAGCGCCAGTCGTTGCTCGCGATCCATGCGCCAGCCCCCGGTGTAGGCAGCCGCCTCCAGCGCGGTGGCGTACACGGCCGCGCAGGCCTCGGGCATGCCGTTGTTGTACAGCGGAGCCCCGCGGCTGATGGCCGCGGAAAGGTAGTCCGTCAAGGGCATTTCGGTGGCCATCGGCGTATCCGCCGCATCCTTGGGCGGCTCCGCGTCGCCCGACTGCGCTGCCGCGGCGGCCCACACCATCAGTGCAGACGCGCCCAGGCAGGCCAGTAAACGGTTTTTGGGGTCAGACATCATTCACATCCTCGCGCGGCGCATATCGGCTGCGACCGGTATGCGGCATGTTTTATCCGTGGTTTACACTAGCAACGTCTGAGTGAAGGATCTGTCATGGGCGGTACTGAGCGATGTGCTGAATCGTTCAGGCACGCGCTCGCATTGCAATGAAACTGTACGAGCGCGCCCATTTTTACGGCCCCAACCGCTACGGCGACAGCCCCGCGATGGAACTCTGGCTGACATGTGGGCAAGCCGACCATGAGCGCCTGCAGACGCAGCGCGAAAAGCTCACCTCTCATCTCTCCGCCGTGCTCGCGCGCCACTCCGTGGAATGGCAGGCCGGGCCTGCAGCCTCCAGCCAGCCCGCTGTTACCGATTTCGGGCATTTGATGATCGATCTGATCTGCGCGCTGCTGGCATCCTCGGGCCATCACATCGCTTTTCGCCAGCTGATCGATCATTCAGAGGCAGGCAAAATGGGCCTGGTAATCGGCGGTGACGATGTCGAGAGCGACATCTGTGCCTGCGTGGTGGCTTTCGACCTGGTCGAAGAAGCACTCCCCGGGCTGGTGCTGTGCGACTTCGAACCGCCGGCACTCGCCATGGCAGGCGGCGTACAGCCCTTTCTGGAACATGCCCGGTCACGTGCGATGTGCCTGGAGACACGCGCCATCATCCGCGTCGCGAGATGGCTGGGTATCCCCGTAGCCGCGCTGGACCGCTATCCCTACGAGGGCGTTCAATCCGAAGACCGCATCCGCCCCAACGGCCTGCTGGCGCTGGGTCATTGCGGCAAAACGCGCGTACTGGAAGGCTCGCTGTTCGTGGATCAGCCGGGCAACCACGGCGAACTGGCCCGCAACCCCGATCAGCGCAGGTCGCTGCTGGCGCAGGCGCGCGTACCCCATGCCGACCAGTGCCCCGAGGGGGCGGCCCACTACGTCATCCTGGTGGTGGGCGAAGACTTCGCCGGCGCGCTCAAAAAAACGCCTGCCGGATGGCGGATGGAGGATGATGAACCGCATCCCCTGCTGGTCAGGCTGACCCGCTCGTTGGCCGCCCGCGCCAACGCCGTCGCGATCGCGCTGCACCTGTTTGCCCGGGATGTCGCCGTGGCGGACGGGCCGCCACCGGCCGACACGCTGGTGCGGGACTTTGACCTTGCCCCCGATCTGGGCATTTTGCTGGGCGCCCAACCGGAACGGCTGGACCAGGCCTGCCGGGCACTGCTGAAGGCTGCTTTTGGGGCTGGTGAGACCGGTGA
>WTJD01000194.1 GCA_011524975.1 Lysobacterales bacterium | reverse complement strand
GATGTGTTTCCATCGGCGCTGACTGCGGCCGGGACAGGCCTTTGGCGCTGTCTTGTTCCGGACCGGCTACGGGCCGGGTTTTACCGGGCAAGTGTGGAGAACGACGAATGAAAATGGATTCAGCGGCCCGCTGGCCCTGGCATTTGAGCACCCGGATACGGGTGCCAGGCGGATCGGCGCTGAGTTGCAGCCGCAGGGCAGCGGGTGATGCCTGGTGGGCCATGGTGTGCGGCCGGAACAGGAAACCGGTCTTCAGCGCGCTCCGGGCGGCCAGTTGCAGACGTCGCAGGCGGGTGAAGCCCGGGTCGTCATGCCAGGCCAGTACGGCGCCACCGCGGATATCGCGCAGCACCTGTTCGCAGGCCCACAGGGATTCCTCAGGCGTGCGGGTGCGTATCAGCATGACCCGTTCCATTGAAACACCGTAACCACTCATGGCGGGCGGGTAGGGTATCCACGGGGGATCCACCAGCACCACCCACTGTCCTCGTGCGCTGAGTTCGGCCAGTGCCGGCATCAACAGGCTGAACTCGCCATGGCCCGTGGTCTCGGTCAGCAGTTCGCTGATCGCGCCCAGCGGCCAGCCGTGGCCGGGCAGTTGCCGGTCCAGGGCGGCGTGGCCGGTAGGCAGGGTCGCCAGGTTGCGACGCAGGCTGCGCCCTTGCCAGATTCCCGGTAAGGTCCGCGCGAGATGCTCTCCTGGTCGAGGCACCTACTGCTCCAGGTGATTGCGGATGACGCCGACGCCCAGGCCTTCGATCACCAAATCGTCCTGCCGCAGGTCGATCTCGATGGGTGAGAAATCGGGGTTGGCGGGCAGCAGGCTGACCTGGTGCCCGTCGCGCTGGAAACGCTTGACGGTGACTTCGTCGCCCACCCGGGCGACCACGATCTGGCCCCGGTGGGCCTCGGGTGTGCGGTGCACCGCCAGCAGGTCCTGGTCGAGAATACCGGCGTCTCGCATGCTCATGCCTTCCACCCGCAGCAGATAGTGCGGCCTTGGTCGGAACAGGGCAGGATCAACGCGATATTCCTGCTCGATATTCTCCTGCGCCAGTATCGGGCTGCCTGCGGCCACGCGCCCGACCAGCGGCAACGGAGCACGCTGCGAGGCCGGCAGTCGCGCCCGGGCCAGGGTGGTCAGGCTGATGCCGCGCGACAGCCCGGGCTCCATCCGGATGACGCCTTTTTTCTCGAGGGCGCGTAAATGACTCTCAGCGGCATTGGGCGAGCGAAAGCCAAAATGCCGTGAAATTTCATTTCGGGTAGGTGGAAAAGATTCTTTATCCATGTATTGCGAGATGAACCGGAGGATTTCATCTTGCCGCTTGGTCAGTGCTTTTTCGCTCATGGTCTGGCCCGTTCTTAATATACTGTAAATATATACAGTTATTCGCTTCACGGCAAGTTCGGCTCGCAGCAGGGCATAGAAGTAGTTACAACTGTGACTTTTACTTTCATTTTTCCGCGCATTAATTAGTATGGAGGTCGTGTTTAAAGGGAATGATGCAAGGGCTTAGCCATATGTCAGAAGCGCTATACGACAAGGGCCTTTATCGGCCGGAAGACGCACGGGAAAGCTGTGGTTTCGGGCTGATCGCGCACATGCAGGGTGAGGCCAGCCACGAACTGGTGGCCACGGCCTGCGGCGCGCTCGATCGCATGACGCACCGCGGCGCGGTCGACGCAGACGGCAAGACCGGTGACGGCTGTGGCGTGCTGATGGCCTTTCCGCATGATTTTTTCCGCGCGGTGGCCAGGGAGGAGGGCATACGCCTGGAGGATCACTTCGCGGTTGGCATGGTTTTCATGTCGTCCGACCCGGAGCTGGCCGCGCAGTCCCGGGCGCTCCTGGAGAAGCACATCCGGAACGAAACGCTGACCGTGGCCGGCTGGCGAAAAGTCCCCATTGATACCACTGTACTGGGCAAGGTGGCCGGCGCCAGTCTCCCCTGTATCGAACAGGTATTCGTCAATGCCCCCTACGGTTGGGGTGAGCATGATATTGAGCGGCGGTTGTTCGTAGCGCGCCGTCTCGCGTCCGCGGAGAGTATGCGCGAGGCATCACCGGATCCGGCGTTTCATGTAGCGACCCTGTCCAACATGGTAACGGTCTACAAGGGTCTCGTGATGCCGGGCAATCTGCCGCATTTCTATACCGACTTACAGGATCAACGCCTGAGCAGCCATATCTGCGTATTTCATCAGCGCTTTTCGACCAACACGCTGCCGCAGTGGCGGTACGCTCAACCCTTCCGCTACCTGGCGCACAATGGCGAGATCAACACCATCGAGGGTAACCGCAGCTGGTCGGAGGCGAGAACGCCGAAATTTGCCACCCCGCTCCTGCCGGATCTGCAGGACATCCGTCCCCTTGTCAACCAGGAAGGCTCCGATTCATCATCGCTGGACAACATGCTTGAGTTGTTCCTTGCCGGCGGTATGGACGTGTTCCGGGCCATGCGTATCCTGATACCGCCCGCCTGGCAGGCTGAGCCCGACATGCCGCCCGATCTCAAGGCCTTCTACGAGTTCAATTCTCAGCACGTCGAGCCCTGGGACGGACCGGCGGGTATCGTCATGACCAACGGCAGCGTCGCTGCCTGCAACCTGGATCGCAACGGTCTGCGCCCGGCCCGTTACGTCATGACCGACAACGGCTGGGTAACATTGGCATCCGAGGTCGGCGTGTGGGATTACGCCGAGTCGAGCGTGGTAGAAAAAGGACGGGTCGGCCCGGGTGAAATGTTTGCGGTAGATACCGCGCAGGGCAAGCTGTGGCGGTCCCGGGAAATCGATGATCATCTGAAAGCCCGGCGGCCGTATGGCGACTGGCTGACAGAAAATGTCGTTCGTATACACAACAACGACGAGCAGGAAGCCGAAGCAGCCGCGAAATACATGCGAGATGGCAGTGAGATGCTGCCCGTATTTCAAAAACTTTATGGCGTCACCAACGAGGAGCGTGAACAGGTCATACGGGTGATGGCCACTGATTCGGTCGAGGCCACCGGGTCCATGGGAGATGACACGCCGATGGCGGTCATGTCCCGGCAGCCGCGGGCGCTCTACGATTATTTCCGGCAGCAGTTCGCGCAGGTCACCAATCCGCCCATCGACCCGCTGCGTGAACAGTCCGCCATGTCGCTGGAGACCCTGTTCGGACGTGAGCACAACGTATTTCTGGAAACCACCACGCATGCCCATCGGGTTTTGCTGCCGTGGCCGGTTTTGAACATCGTCAAATACCGCCGCCTGCTGGAGCTTTCAGACAAGTGGTATCGCAACGAGGTGTTCAATTTGAATTACCCCTTGGAGGGTGACCTGGAGTCGGCGCTGCGGGCGCTCTGCGATAACGTCGTAGAGGCCGTGTCGCGCGGCGTGGTGATCGTGGTGCTTACAGACAGGCACCCTTCACCCGATGCCATTCCCATCCATGCCGCCCTGGCCGTTGGGGCGGTTCACCAGCGCCTGATTCGTGAGGGCCTGCGCTGCGACTGCAATATCGTGGTGGAGACGGGCACGGCCCGTGACTCTCACCAATTCGCGGTATTGCTGGGCGTGGGGGCGACGGCGATCTATCCCTACCTGGCGTTCCAGGTGATCAACGACCTGTACAAGCGCGGCGCGCTGGACGGCGACCTGCTTCAACACCGCAAGTATTACCGTCGGGCGGTGCGAAAAGGGCTGTTGAAAATCCTGTCTAAGATGGGTATTTCCTGCGTCGCGTCCTACCGCGGCGCCCAACTGTTCGAAACGGTCGGGCTTTCCAGCGAAGTGACAGAGCTCTGCTTTCCGGGCGCTTCGGGGCAGGTGGGCGGCGCTGGCTTTGCCGAAATAGAGGCGGACTTGCGCGAACTGCATGACATGGCCTGGAAGCAGGGTATGCCGGTCGCGCAGGGCGGTCTCCTGAAGTTCACTCATGGTGGTGAGTATCATGCCTACAACCCGGACGTCGTACTGGGCCTGCAACAGGCGGTGGCCACGGGCGACATGGATCAATACCGCCAATTTGCAGACCGGGTCAATCATCGACCGCCGGCTGCGTTGCGCGACCTGCTGAGATTGCAACCGGCGTCGCAGCCAGTGCCGCTGGATCAGGTCGAGCCGGCGGAAAAGCTGTTTCCCCGTTTCGATACCGCGGCGATGTCGATTGGCGCCCTGTCACCCGAGGCGCATGAGGCATTGGCGATCGCCATGAACCGCCTGGGTGGGCATTCCAACTCCGGCGAGGGTGGTGAAGATCCCGCCCGCTTCGGCACCGAGCGAAATTCCCGTATCAAGCAGGTGGCTTCGGGGCGTTTTGGCGTGACCGCGCACTACCTGGTCAACGCGGATGTTCTGCAGATCAAGATTGCCCAGGGCGCCAAGCCGGGAGAGGGCGGCCAGCTGCCCGGCAAGAAAGTGACCCCGCTGATTGCCTCGCTGCGCTTTTCAGTGCCGGGTGTCACCTTGATTTCGCCGCCGCCGCATCACGACATCTACTCGATTGAGGACCTGGCGCAGCTGATTTTCGACCTCAAGCAGGTGAACCCGGATGCCCTGGTCTCCGTCAAGCTGGTTTCACAGCGCGGCGTGGGCACCATTGCAGCAGGTGTGGCCAAGGCCTATGCAGACTGCGTGACCATCGCGGGGCATGACGGGGGCACCGGCGCCAGCCCGCTCACCAGCGTGAAATATGCCGGCTCACCCTGGGAGACGGGACTGGCCGAGGCGCACCAGGCGCTGGTCGAAAACGGCCTGCGCGAGCGAGTCAGGCTGCAGGTCGATGGTGGGCTGAAAACCGGGCTGGACGTGGTTAAAGGCGCCATACTGGGCGCGGACAGTTTTGGGTTTGGCACGGGCCCCATGGTGGCCCTGGGCTGCAAATACCTGCGGATCTGCCACCTGAATAATTGTGCTACCGGTGTTGCAACACAGGACGAGCAGCTGAGGCGGGAGCACTTCCACGGTCTGCCGGAGCGCGTGATGAACTACTTCCGTATGTTGGCCGAGGAGGTGCGTGAGCATCTGGCCAGCCTGGGGCATGTCAGCCTGGATGAGATCATTGGCCGCGGTGAACTGCTGCAGCGGCTGACCCTTGAGGACAACCCTTCGCTGACCCAAAAGCAGCAGTCGCTGGATTTGCAGCCTATAC
>WTJD01000198.1 GCA_011524975.1 Lysobacterales bacterium | reverse complement strand
TTGTCAACCAGTTCATCGCTGCCCATCTTCGAGCGCTCGACGACAAGCAGCGGTTTGCCGAGCTCAATGGCGTACTCGCGCGTAAGCCTCGTCCCCGGACTGGACGGATCGAAATCCAAAATCAGTGTGCCGTCCGCCTCCTCCGCGTTGCGCCGGGTTCTCGCTTCGGTTGCCTCGGTGTTCGTCTCCTGCAGGGGATAACGCGGGTCAATCACCCCGTCCTCGGCCAAGCGGCCGGCCGGACACCAGCCACCGCATGCAACCCCTGCCGCCAACGCGGCATCCAGCGCGCCCCGGTCGACGCCGGTCTGACCACCGCTGAAGATACGAAGCCCGCGCGGGCTCACTTAAGCGCGTTATTCACGATTTCCGCGACATCGGGGGAAAGACCGGCCTGACCGGCGATTCTCTCCAACTGCTCGCGCATCAGCGCCTGTCTTTGGTCATCAAATCGGCGCCAGCGGTTAAAGGCCGAAACCATTCTCGCCGCCACCTGCGGATTGCTGGCATTCAGCTCCATCACGCGATCGGCAAGGAAGCGATAACCGGCACCATCCGGCGCGTGAAACCCGGTGGGGTTGAGCATGGCAAAGGCCCCGACCAGCGCGCGCACCTTGTTGGGATTGCGCATGCTGAACGAGGGATGCGCCAGCAGTTGCGTCACGCGATGCACCGCCTCATGACCCGGGCGCGTCGCCTGCAAAGCGAACCACTTGTCCATGACCAACGCGTCGGATTTCCACTTCTGCTCGAAATCCGCCAGTGCTGTCGCGGCCGACGCGTGCCCCGTTCGGATCAGGCAGCCCAGGGCCGCGAGCGTGTCGGTCATGTTATCGCTGGACTCCAGCTGTTGGACACACAGCGCACCCCCCTCGGGCGCATCGGCGAGAAATGTCAGGCACACATTGCGCAGGCTTCGCTCCGCCATCGCACTGGGCGCCTTCGAATAAGGGCCGTTCGATGCCGCTGACTGGAAACGGCCCAGGAACTCCCGCTCCAACTCGAGGGCCAGACCCTCGCGCGCGTGACAGCGGGCCGCATGGATGGCGTCGACATCAACCACGTCCATCTGCTCAGCCAGGTAATCCTCCTCGGGCAACTTCATGGCCTCGGCAAGCAGTGCGGGATCCGCGGAACGGTCCTGCAACAGCCCCCTGAAAGCCATGACCAGTTCGGGAGAAAGCTGCATCTCCTCGCCCCGGGCCAGGCGGCTGACATTGTGCAGGATGGAATCCTGCGACAGGCGCTGTGCCGCCTCCCAGCGGGCGAAAGGATCAGGGTCATGGGCGATCAGCGTCACCAGCTGTGATGGCGCATAGTCAAAATTGACTTTCACCGGCGCGGAAAAGTCCCGCAGCAGCGAGGGTACCGGCCGGTCTGTCAGGCCAACGAAAGTAAAACGCTGCGATGACTCGGTGAGCATCAAAACACGGGTGCTGGATCCAGCGCGCTCCTCTCCTGCCAGCTGCAGCGGCATGGAACCGCCCTCCTGGTCAAGCAGGCCCACGGCGAATGGAATGACCAGCGGAACCTTGTCCTTCTGATCGGGCGTTGGCGGCGTCGCCTGGCTGAGCTCAAGCGAGTAGGTTCCTGCCTCCGGCTCATAAGACTCGCGGACAGACACCACCGGCGTCCCTGACTGGCTGTACCAGCGACCGAAATGCTCGAGGTCCGCTTCGTTGGCGTCCGCCATCGCGGCGAGAAAGTCGTCGCAGGTGACCGCCTGACCATCATGTCGGTCGAAATAGAGGCGCATGCCTCGCTGGAAACCTTCTTCGCCCAGCAGCGTATGGTAAAGCCGGATCACCGCCGCGCCCTTTTGATAAACCGTGGCGGTGTAGAAATTATTGACTTCCACGTAGCGATCCGGACGGATTGGGTGCGCCATGGGGCCGGCATCTTCGGGATACTGGCGCAAACGCAAATCCCGGGCGTCCTGGATGCGCTTGACCGCGCGGGACTGCATGTCCGCTGAGAATTCCTCATCGCGGAAAACCGTCAACCCCTCTTTCAGCGTGAGTTGAAACCAGTCTCTGCAGGTCACCCGATTGCCGGTCCAGTTGTGAAAATACTCATGGCCGATGACTCCTTCAATGGCCTGGTAATCCCAGTCGGTCGCCGTGTCCGGGCGCGCCAGCACATACTTTGAATTGAAGATGTTGAGCGACTTGTTTTCCATCGCGCCCATGTTGAAATCATTGGTCGCGACGATATTGTAGATATCCAGGTCATACTCCAACCCGAAACGCTCCTCGTCCCATTGCATGGCCTTGACCAGCGATTCCATGGCGTGATCGCAGCGATCCAGGTTCTCCTGCTCCACATAAACCCTGAGCGTGACCTCGCGGCCGCTGGCAGTGGTGAAATGATCTTCTACGTGCGCCAGGTCACCCGCAACCAGAGCGAACAGGTAGGAAGGCTTTGGGAATGGATCTGCCCAGCGTACCCAGTGCCGGTCGCCCTCCTCGCCACTGTCCACCGCGTTTCCGTTGGACAACAGGACCGGGTAGCGCGCGCGCTCCGCGTCGATGGTCACCTCGAAACGCGTCATGACATCAGGGCGGTCGGGGAACCAGGTGATCTTGCGGAACCCCTCGGCCTCGCATTGGGTCAGCAGGAATTGCCCGGACTGATAGAGGCCTTCAAACGCGGTGTTGCTCTCCGGGTCGATACCCACGGTGGTGGAGAGCACGAACCGGTCCGGCAGGTGCTCGATCAGCATGGTTTCGCCCGAGATCGCATATCGATCCTCGGTCAGGGCCTCGCCATCCAGGCAAATGGAAAGCGTATCCAGGTCGCGACCGCAAAGCTGCAGCGGGACATTTCGAGGCTGTCCGGGTTTGCGCTCCAGCTGCATTTCCGAGCTCACCACGGTGGTGCCGCTCTCAATTCTGAAGTGCAGGTTCAGATACGCCACGTGCCATGGGAAAGGTTGGTAGTCCGCTCGATAGATGACGGTGTTCGCTGCGCCTTGCTTCATCGAAGTTCCTCAATTGGGTGGCCGGGCCGGGCCCGACAGGGCTGAATATTATAGATTGCGCCCATCAAATCGCCATGGCGCATCCTCCGGAAACAGGTAGCCGGGTATCGCCGCTTGCCTGCGTGCCCCTGCCGGGTATACCTTGAGGGCTCACGCATCGAGACATGGCCCCTGCATGGCAAGCACAGATCAAGACAACAGGCCCGACTTCCAGCGCATACAGGCAGCGCACGAGCGGATTCGGCGCCATATCATCAGGACACCGGTCGTCAACAGCCCCGAGCTGGACCGGATTCTGGGCTGCCAGCTGTATTGCAAGTGTGAAAACCTGCAGGGCATGGGTGCGTTCAAGATCCGGGGCGCGACCAATGCCGTATTGCGCCTGCGCGAAAGGGGCATCGCCTCGGACGTGGCGACGCACTCATCCGGTAACCATGGGGCTGCACTGGCTGCCGCGGCCACGCTGGACGGCAGGCAGGCCGTCGTGGTGATGCCGGATGACTGCGTCAGCGCGAAGGTTCACAACGTCCGCCGGCATGGCGGCGAGGTGCGCTTCTGCGCCGCCAGCCAGCAGGCGCGAGAAGAGGGGCTTGCCAGGCTGGTGGAACGGGGCATGGTGCCGGTCCACCCCTATGACGACGAAGACATCATTTGCGGGCAGGGCACTGCCGCGCTCGAATTGCTCAAGCAGCAGCCCGATATCGACATCCTGTTGGCGCCGGTCGGCGGTGGCGGGCTGATGGCCGGCAGCGCCATCGTTGCCAGGCACCTTCGCCCCGACATGGAGGTCATCGCCGCAGAACCCCAGGGTGCGGCGGATACGGCTGAGTCGATGCGGCAGGGCAAAAGAGTGGAGCGTTGGCAGCCGAACACCATGGCCGATGGTCTTCGCGCCCTGGTTGGCGCGCTGACTTTCCCCATCATCCTGGACCTGGTGGACGCGGTGTTGACCGTTCAGGAGGACAACCTGCTGGTCGGCATGAAACAGGTCAAGGATCACCTGGACATGCTGATCGAACCTTCATCCGCCACCGTCATCGCCGCCATCCTCGAACAGCCAGAGCGTTTCGCCGGCCGCAAAGTGGGCGCCATCATCACCGGCGGCAACGTGGAGATCGACGAGGGTTTCGAGTCGTTGGGATGAGCGATTTGCAAGCCGAAGGCTACAGGTGTCAATGGGCCGGCCAGGACGCGCTGAACGTGGCCTATCACGATCAGGACTGGGGGCGACCGGTTCGTTCCGAATCAGGTCTGTTCGAAGCCCTGACACTCGAGGGCGCGCAAGCCGGTCTGAGCTGGTTGACCATTCTGCGCAAGCGGGATGGGTACCGGGAATTGTTCTCCGGCTTCGATCCCGAACAGGTGGCTGCTTATGGCGAAGGTGATGTTGAACGAATGCTGCAGGATCCCCGCATCGTTCGTCATCGGGGCAAAATCGAGGCAACGATCAACAACGCGCGACAGATTCTGCGACTGCGGGAACAGGAATCCGGCTTTGTCGACCTGGTCTGGGCTTCGGTCAATCACAAGCCGAAGGTCAATCACCGGAAGAGCCTCGCGGAATTACCCGCGCAAACGCCCGTATCCAGCGCCTTGAGCAAAACACTCAAACAGCACGGCTTTCGGTTCGTGGGCCCAACCACCTGTTACGCGTTCATGCAGGCAGCCGGACTCGTGAACGATCACGAAACGCGTTGTTTCTGCCATCCGAACAACGCGGACGGATGAGGGCCAATTTTTCAAGCAACATTTGCCACAGTCATCTATACTCCGCGCTCATCTTTTAGCGAACATACCGCCCAAGCCGCGACAACAGAACTGATGTCCGATTCACAGACCCTATATCTGCTTCGTCATGCCAGAGCGGAATCCTGGGCGCCCGGCCAGTGCGACCTCGCGCGAAATCTGGATAAGCGGGGACAGTCACATCTGGGCCACCTGGCCACCTGGGTGCAAAAGCACCTGACGCCACCGGACACCGTTCTCTGCTCGCCGGCGGAGCGAACGCGACAGACCATGGAGCCATTGAGAGAGCAGTGGATCGACCCGGCCGCCACGATCGAAATCTGCCAGGATATCTATGAGGCCACGACCGGGCGTCTCCAGCAGCTTGCTGACAAAGCCTTCGCTTCAACGCGGCGACTGATGATCATCGGACATAATCCAGGGCTGGAAC
>WTJD01000048.1 GCA_011524975.1 Lysobacterales bacterium | reverse complement strand
GATGTGTATAAGAGACAGCCCCCAGAATGTGCAGTAAGGTGCTCTTTCCCGCGCCTGATGAGCCCACGATGGAAACGGAGGTGCCGGGCGGCACTTCGAGATCCACATGCTTCAGCACCTCGACCACCCTCGGGCCTTGCCGGAATGCCTTGCTGACCTGCCGCGCCTCCAACACCACCGGATCCGACTTATTCATAACGAAGCGCCTCCGCGGGGTGCGTGCGTGAGGCCCGCCACGCCGGGTAGAGGGTGGAAAGCAGCGACATGCCCAGCGACATCAGTGCGAATCGAACCACGTCATACTGCCTGAGGTCCGAGGGCAACTCGGTGATGTAATAAATATCTGATGGAAACAGGCTGAATCCAAAAAATCGCTCCAGCACGGGAACGACGGTGCCGATATTCTGAGCAAGCAAGATACCCCCGATGACACCCAGCAGGGTGCCGATGATGCCAATCAGGGACCCCTGAACGATGAACACGCGCATGATCGTTCCGGTGCGCGCGCCCATGGTCTTCAGGATGGCAATATCCGACTGCTTGTCCGTCACGACCATGACCAGCATAGAGATAATATTGAAGGCCGCCACCGCGATGATGAGCGAAAGTATGACCCACATCACGGTTTTCTCCGTGCGGACCGCCTGGAAAAGATTGCCCCGCTCCTGGGTCCAGTCACGCACGCGGTAGCCGCCCGGCAAGCGGTCAGACACCTCCCTGGCCACCTGCCAGGCTTTGTCCATGTCTTCCAGCTTCAAGCGGATACCGCCCACCGCGTCTTCGGGCATTCTAAGCAGACGACCCGCATCCGCGATGTGCACCAGGGCGAGCCCGCTGTCCGTCTCGTATTCACCCAGCTCAAACACACCGACCAGCGTGAATCGCTTCATCAGCGGATTGGCGCCAAACGGGCTGGCTCGAAGCCTGGGCGCAATCACGGTGACCTTGTCTCCGATACCTGCACGCAGCCGGGATGCCAGGCCTATGCCCATGACGATGCCGTAAGTGCCGGCTTCCAGCTGCTCCAGGCTGCCCACGAGCATGTTGTCGGCCAGATCGGACACCCTGGCCTCATACCCCGGCTCCACGCCCCTCAGATAGGCCCCGGTTGAGCCGGCCCCATGCAGCCAGACGCCTTGCTCTATGTAAGGGGCCGCCGCCAGCACGTCCGGGTTTTCTTCCACCTGCTCTACCAGCTCGGGCCAGTCTCGCATGGGGGCGCCCGTCGCCTGCACCGTCGCGTGCGAGATAGCGCCCAGTATGCGCGCGCGCAACTCCTTCTCGAATCCATTCATCACCGAAATCACGGTAATCAATGTCGTGATACCCAGCGCAATACCCAGCATGGATATCAGGGATATAAACGAAATGAAGTGATTTTTCCTTTTGGCCCGCAGGTAACGCAGCCCAATGAAGGTTGCCAGGGGTTTATGCATCGGTGAATTACAACACAGGCGGTGGCGGGCAACCACCGTTAATGACTCAGACCTTTGTCAGTCGTTCACTGTTTCGTGCCGAAGTTGTCGGAGCACGGCTTCCAATTCTTCCGGCAGGACGCTGGCAAATGACCTGGGGTAGCCCTCAGGGATCTCCACCACCAGCGCGCAGGCATGCAAAAACAGCCGCCGCAGGCCCCGGGAGCGCCACTCATCCCGCCTCCTGGGGTCGAGATACCGGGGGTCGCCTGCCAGTGGCATACCCAGGTGGGCGGCATGCGCGCGTATCTGATGGGTGCGTCCGGTCAGCAACCGGGCCTCGGCCAGGCTGCTGTCGCTGAACGACTCGAGGATGGTGAATACTGTTTTTGCCGGCTTACCGGCGGGGTCCACCTGCACAAGATGCTCACCGCCCACCCGAACTTTCAGCAGGGGCGCGTCGACTTCAAGGTGCTTGCGTTCCGGGCGTCCGTCCAGCAGGCACAGGTAACGCTTGTCGGGCCCACCTTCACGGAACTGACGCTGCAGGGCGCGCATGGCGCCTTTGTTTTTTGCGATGAGCAGGCAGCCACTGGTGTCACGATCCAGTCGGTGCACCAATTCCAGGGTCTCGGCCTTTCTCAGCTCGCGAATGACATCGATCAGCCCCCATTCCACCCCGCTGCCGCCATGCACGGCCATGCCGTGCGGCTTGTCGATAACGAGCACGTCGTGGTCTTCCTCAATGACCGCGCTGGCTACCGCATCAAGGGCCCAACCGGGTATGACCACCCCGTCGCGCTGCGGCAGCCGCACCGGCGGAACCCTGACAACATCACCCGCGGACAGGCGCGTGGAGGGTTTCGCGCGGCCACCATTCACCCTCACCTGCCCCTTTCTGATGATCTTGTAGATCAGCGCTCTGGGCGCGCCCGCCAATCGCCCTTGCAGGAAATTGTCCAGCCTCTGATCTTCCTGGCCGGCGCTCACCTCGATCATGCGAACTTTGGGTCGGGCAGCAGTTTCTTTAACCATAGGCCAACTCATTGATAGAACATGCATTGCCTGCTATATTAACGTGCTTCGGATCTCACCGCGCCGGTTACCTCACCGAATCCATGGCTGACGGCGAATCGCACAACAGTGGCGCCGTATATGGCCCACGACAATGAGCGTCATTCGCCCGCCATCCAACGGTCTCCCGGTGCGCATTCGCTGCCTTCCTCGCGGAACCGGCCGGCGAATTAAAGATTCCTGTCACCCCGGCTTTATGGCCGGCAAACGCTTTGAACAGTGGCAGGTTTAACAGAGGCCGAAACCGTATTTAGGGGGTAGAGACACACTGCCCCATTGGACCGGCCAGGTTGGCCGGCATATAGACAGTATTTGGCAATCCTGGCCATGCGCGTATGAACATGCGCCAGGTACATCGAGACGACTGGACGCGCTGTGGCGCGCCCCGCCCTCTGTGCATCCGGGATTGCCTGAGGAATAGACAAATGAAACGTATGCTGATCAACGCAACTCAGCCTGAAGAGTTGCGTGTAGCGATCGCCGACGGGCAGCAATTGCTCGATCTGGACATTGAAGTACCCTCCCAGGATCAAAAGAAAGCCAACGTCTACAAAGGCCGCATTACACGCGTGGAGCCCTCGCTCGAGGCCTGCTTCGTTGATTTCGGTTCTGTCCGACACGGCTTTTTGCCACTCAAGGAAATCTGCCGGGAAGCCTACCTGCCCGAGGCGCGAAAACGCGACGGAAAGATATCCATCAGGGACGCCGTGCGCGAGGGACAGGAGCTCATTGTCCAGGTGGAAAAAGAAGAACGCGGCAACAAAGGCGCGGCATTGACCACCTATATTTCCCTCGCCGGCCGTTACCTGGTGCTGATGCCAACCAACCAGGCTGCCGGTGGGGTTTCCCGCCGCATCACAGGTGAGGACCGCGAAGAGCTGCGCGAGCAGCTGAAGCAGGTCACCACCCCCGATAACGTGGGCATCATCGTGCGCACCGCCGGGGTGGGCCGTGAGGCGGAAGAACTGCAGTGGGACCTCGATTACCTGTTGCAACTGTGGACGGCCATCGAGCAGGCCGCCACCACCAAGAAGGCGCCTTTCCTGATCTACCAGGAGAGCAACCTTTTTATCCGCGCACTGCGTGATCATCTCCGGGCCGATATCGGCGAAATCCTGGTCGACAACCCTCAGGTCTACGAGGACGCCAGGGAGTTTGTGCAGCAGGTAATGCCGCACAATCTGCGCAAGCTGAAACTGTACGAAGATCCTGTTCCGCTGTTCAACCGGTATCAGATTGAAAGCCAGATCGAATCCGCTTTCGCTCGAACCGTCCATCTGCCCGCGGGTGGCTCGGTGGTGTTCGACCATACCGAAGCGCTGCTCTCCATCGATATCAACTCCGCGCGGGCGACCAAGGGCTCCGATATCGAAGAGACGGCGCACAACACCAACGTGGAAGCAGCCGATGAGATTGCGCGTCAGCTCAGGTTACGCGACGTGGGCGGTCTGATCGTCATTGATTTCATCGATATGATGAGCCGCAAGCACCAGCGCTCAGTGGAAGATCGCCTGCGGCACGCTTTGCAGATCGACAAGGCCAGGGTTCAGACAGGCCGCATATCCCGATTTGGGCTGCTTGAAATGTCGCGGCAGCGCTTACGGCCCTCGCTGGGTGACTCCAGCCAGGAACCCTGCCCTCGTTGCTCAGGCCACGGACACATCCGCAGTATCGAATCGCTGGCCCTGTCGATACTTCGGCTGGTCGAAGAAGAGGCGATGAAAGAGTTTTCCGGCCAGATAGAAGTGCAAGCGCCGGTGGTCGTTGCCAATTTCCTGCTCAATGAAAAGCGGGCGGCGCTCCAGGCCATTGAGACCCGCCATCGCGTGCCGGTGATGATGATCAGTAACGAGTACATGGAAACTCCGCGCTTCGAGATTCATCGAATCCGAAAGACGGAGGTTTCCCAGGAACCCTCTTATCAGAGAGTCAGCGAACCTGAAACCGAACTGGTTGCCAGCGAGAAAACCCAGGCCGCAGGCGTCGCCGCTGCCCCGGTCGTTTCCGGTGTGCAAAGAGAAACCCCGGCGCCCTCCTCTGTCGCGGTCAAGAAAACCCCTGGCCTGTTTTCCAGGCTCAGCAAAATGTTGTTCTCATCCGACAAGGACGAAGATGAGGCAAGCACCTCTACCGGGAAAAAGACCAAGACATCCAAAACCAGGAAAACCAGTTCCAGCCGGGCGACTGGCAAGAAAACCCAGCGCCGCCAGTCATCATCCGGCAGCAGGAGCCGCAAGAAGACGGGTAGTCGCAAAACGGATAGCCGGCGACGAGACTCAAAGCCCGACGGCCAGACCGCTAAAGGTAAAAAAACCTCTGGCAAGAAGGCTACGGGCAAGAAGACGCAAACCCGCAAACGGCGGCCAAGAAAGCGCGGCGCCAATCCATCAACGGCAGAAACCAGCGCTCAAAACACAACGGCAAAGCAGGACAGCCAGGCTGAGGCCCCTGCGGCTTCGGATGCGGGCAAAGCCACTAAAAAGAAAGGCGGCACGCGCAGGCGACGTTCTCCCTATAAAACAGGTGGAAGCGCATCTTCGCCAAAAAGCACATCCAACGACGCCAAAGCGGACGACAGCGCCTCGCAGGCGCCCCAGCCCGCCAAGCCGGAATCTGCCGGGAAGGAGCCAGCGAAGACGCAGCGCTCAGCTACCGCGGCCCCGGGTGGGTCAGCAAGCGGTAAAGAGCCCGCCGGCAAAAAGGCGGTT
>WTJD01000208.1 GCA_011524975.1 Lysobacterales bacterium | reverse complement strand
TCAAACGAGGTTATCGAGCAGAAAATCAGCATCCAGCCGGGTGATCCACTGGACTATGACCGGCTGGAGCGGGATATCGCATCCATCTACGGCCTGGGTTTCATACGCCAGGCCCAATACCGTGTCGTGGAAGAAGCGGGCGCCACGGGGCTCGTCATCGAGGTTGACCAGGATCAGCGCGGTACCGACTTCATAGAATCGGGGCTGGGGCTGTCAGGCGATGGACATGGCACCAGCCTCGACCTCAGGGCCGCTTATCTCAAAACCGACCTCAATGACAAAGGCGGAGAATTCCGGGCAGCCATACAGCTGGGCTCGGAATTCGGCCTGTCGCTGGACAGCTACTTGCCATTGGACAAGCGCTTGCGCTGGTCCATCAACCCGGGAATATTCGCGTCCAAGCGGAGTCTTCTTTACTACGACGATGACGGTCACCCACTGATCGAGCTGGACGTCGCCGAGTATGGAGGCGAGTTGAGCATTGGCCGTGAATTCGGCCATCACCTGGGGCTGTTCGCCGGGGTCAATCGCTATGCAGGCGAGGTCAGCATCAATATTGGAGACCCGTCTTTGCAAAGCTATCGCTTTGATGGTGGAGAGTTTGTCCTGAGGGGTATCTTCGACCGGCTCGATGACCGCTACATGCCCTCGCAGGGTGGGTACATGCACCTGGAATACGTACGCTCGATGGACGAATTGGGCGCCGACGCGGAATTCGAACAAATCAAGTTCAGCATGTTTGCGGCCCAGAGCTGGAACCAGCATACGCTCTGGCTGGGCTCGCGCTTCAATACGACGCTGGACGACCAGGTGCCGGCATATGCCTTGTTCACGGGCGGCGGCTTTCTCAACATGTCGGGTTTTGACAAGGACGAGCTCATTGGGCAGCACTTTGGCCTGAGCATGCTGGGCTATCGCTACCGATGGGGTCAAGGCGGCTTGCTGCCCGCCTACGTGGGCACAACCCTAGAGTACGGCAATGCAGGCGAGCGGGCCAGCGATGTGTACCGGGAAGGTGTGTTGAATGGCAGCGTGTACTTGGGTTACAACTCCCCACTGGGCCCGCTGTATCTGGGTTACGGCTGGAGCGAAGCGTCCAGCGGGCTGCTGTTTTTGCGCCTGGGCGCTATCCTGGGCGCGGAATCCATCGGCCGGCGTTAACACCGGACATGATGCCGGCGAACCGGATCATGAGCGGCACTGCCCCGGGGCCGAGACGACCCCCATCACCCTAAACCGTCAGGAGCGATACTCAGCGGCGCGCAATTCCAGCACACTGACCGCGGGCAGCGTCTTACCCTCGACATACTCGAGAAACGCACCCCCACCCGTGGAGATGTAGCTGACCCCGTCTGCCAAACCGAACGCGTCGATCGCGGCCAGGGTATCTCCGCCGCCGGCAATACTGAACGCTTCCGACTTTTCAATCGCTTCACCCACGGCGCGGGTTCCGGCCGCGAAGTTTCTGAATTCAAAAACGCCCACAGGGCCATTCCACAGTACCGTACCCGCATCCCAGATGATGTCGGCATAGCTGGCCGCGGTCAGCGGACCGATGTCCAGAATCATCTCATCGGGTGCAATCTCGTCGATATGGCGCGTGGATGCCTCGGCTTCCGGGTCGAAAGACTTCGCCACCAGCACGTCCTTTGGAATGGGGATCTCGCCACCGCGCTGATGCGCCAGGCGAATCAGCGCCTGGGCTTCATCCAGCAGATCCGGCTCGTACAGTGAATGACCCACCTCGTAACCGGAAGCAGCGATAAAAGTATTGGCGATACCGCCACCGACAATGAGTTGGTCGGTCTTATCGAGCAGGGCCTCCAACACGGTCAGCTTGGTGCTGACTTTGGAGCCACCCACGATGGCCAACAGCGGCCGTGCGGGGTCATGCAGCGCCTTGCCCAGCGCTTCCAGTTCGCCGGCCAGGAGCGGCCCCGCGCAGGCAACCGGCGCGAATCGCGCGACGCCTTCAGTCGATGCCTGCGCCCGGTGCGCGGTGCCGAATGCGTCCATGACAAAAATGTCGCACAGGGCGGCCATTTTTCCGGCGAGTTCCTCGTCGTTGCTCTTTTCACCGGCATTGAAACGGACGTTTTCGCACAAAACGACGTCTCCCGGATGAACCTCAACGCCATCGAGCCAGTCACGAACCAGCTCGACTTCCTGCCCTAAATGATCCGACAGGCATCGCGCCACGGGGGCCAGCGAAAACCGCTCCTCGAACTGACCCTCGGTGGGTCGGCCGAGGTGAGACATCAGCATCACCGCGGCACCACGCTCCAGCGCCATGCGAATGGTGGGCAGCGCGGCGACAATTCTTTTGTCCGAAGTGACCTCGCCCGCCTCGACGGGCACGTTGAAATCCTCGCGGATCAACACCCGGTTGTCCGCGAGGTTCAGTTCCTCCATGCGCAGAAACGACATGGGCATTTCTCCTGGCAGGCCTGAAGCGTCAGGCGTTCATCATGGCGAGCGTGGTGTCCAGCATGCGGTTGCTGAATCCCCACTCGTTGTCATACCAGCTTAGAACCTTAACCAGGTTGCCTTCCATGACGCGCGTCAGACCCGCATCGAAAATCGATGACGCCGGGTTGTGGTTGAAGTCAATCGAAACCAGCGGCAGATCGTTGTAGGCCAGCACACCGGCCATGGCGCCCTCAGAGGCTGACTTCACAATGGCGTTGACCTCCTCCACAGACGTGGAGCGCCCGGCAACGAAGCTCAGATCCACCACCGAAACGTTGATCGTGGGCACGCGCATGGAAAAACCATCCAGTTTGCCGTTCAGTTCCGGCAACACCAGGCCGACCGCTGCCGCCGCTCCCGTCTTGGTCGGAATCTGGCTCATCGTCGCTGAGCGAGCCCGGCGAAGATCCTTGTGAAAAACATCGGTCAGCACCTGATCGTTGGTGTATGCATGAATGGTGGTCATCAGACCGCTCTGTATCCCGACACCTTCGTGCAACGCCTTCGCCAGCGGCGCAAGGCAGTTGGTGGTGCATGACGCATTGGAGATGACCCGATCGCTGGCTTTGAGGGTGTCATGGTTGACACCGTAGACGATCGTATTGTCCACATCCTGACCCGGTGCCGAAATGATGACCTTGCTCGCGCCGGCAGCGATGTGCGCGCCGGCCGTTTCCCGGCTGCGGAACAAGCCGGTGCACTCGTACACGACATCGACACCCAGGTCGGACCAGGGCAATTTTGCGGGATCGCGCTCCGCGAAAACCCGTACGCGATCGCCATTGACCACGAGATCACCGCCGTCTACGGACACATCACCTGCGAACCGACCGTGCGCCGTGTCGAACTGGGTCAAATGCGCGTTGGTGTCGGCGTCGCCCAGGTCGTTAATGGCCACGATTTCGATCTCGTCCCTGCGGTTGTATTCATACACCGCACGCATGATGTTGCGCCCAATCCGGCCATAGCCGTTGATTGCTACTTTAACTGCCATTTCATATCTCCTGATTTCAATCTGTATTCAAAACCGAGCGCGCTGTCGAAACGATGTTCGACACCGTAATGCCGAAGTGATCGAACAACACGCTGGCTGGCGCAGAAGCACCAAAACTATTCATACCAATCACATCGCCCCCGTCTCCCGCCAGGCCGCGCCAGTAGTTCGTCACGCCCGCCTCCACGGCCACCCTTGCCTTTAATGAGGGCGGTAGCACGGAAGCACAATAGGCATCGTCCTGGGCCATAAAACGGTCCGGATTGGGCATGGAAATCACGCGAACATCCACCTCAGGGGCCAGTTCCTCAGCGGCATCCATGGCCAGGGCAACCTCTGAGCCCGTGGCGATCAGCGCCACCTGGGGGTTGGGGCCGGTATCGTGCAGCACATAACCACCGCGCTCGATCAGCGCCAATGACGCTGGCGAGCGCTCCTGATGCGGCAAGCCCTGACGCGTAAACACCAGCGCGTGCGGCTGTTGACGTTCCTCCAGCGCGCACTTCCAGGCCACGGCTGACTCCACCGTGTCGCAGGGGCGCCAGACGTTCAATTCGGGAATCAGCCTCAAGCTGGAAACATGCTCCACCGGCTGATGTGTTGGTCCGTCCTCACCCAGACCAATAGAGTCGTGCGTATAGACGTGGACATTGTGCACGCCCATCAGGGCCGACATCCGTACAGCGTTGCGCGCGTAGTCGGAAAAGACGAGAAAGGTGGCGTTGTAGGGAATAAAGCCGCCGTGCAGCGAGATGCCGTTGCAAATGGCGGTCATGCCAAATTCCCGCACACCGAAATACACGTAATTGCCATCAGCGGTGTTGTCGCGAACATCGATGCTGCCGGCCCAGATCGTGTTGTTGGAACCGGCCAGATCGGCAGAGCCGCCAATCAACTCGGGCAGCCATGGGCCAAAGGTGTTGAGCGCGATCTGGGATGCCTTGCGCGTTGCCACATCGCCGCCTTCCGATTGCAGTTTCGAAATGGCCTCACGGGCAAAATCGCCCCAACCATGGGGCATATCACCACGCATGCGCCGCTCAAATTCCCCGGCCAGGTCCGGGAACCCGGCGCGGTAGGCATTCATTCGCTCTGCCCATGACGCCTCGGCCTCGGCGCCCCGCTCGCGGCCGTTCCAGCCAGAGTAAACCTCAGGGGGTATCTCGAACGGCGGATGCGACCAGCCCAATTGCTCGCGTGCCGCTGCGATTTCTTCCTCACCCAAAGGCGCGCCATGCACCGACGCCGTGCCCGCCTTGTTGGGCGAACCGTAGCCGATGACCGTGCGGCAGCAAATCAGCGTGGGGCGATCGTTCTCCGCCAGCGCCGTTTTGATCGCCTGTCGAATCTCATCGGGGTCGTGACCGTCAACGTCCCGGATCACCAGCCAGCCGTAGGACTCGAAGCGGGCAGGCGTATTCTCGGTAAACCAGCCACCGATGTCCCCGTCGATGGAAATGCCATTCTCATCCCAGAACGCGATGAGCTTGCTCAGGCCCAGGGTGCCCGCCAGCGAGCAAGCCTCATGTGAAACGCCCTCCATCAGGCAGCCGTCTCCCATGAACACCCAGGTGTGATGGTCGATGATCTCATGCCCGTCACGATTAAATCGACGCGCCAGGACTTCCTCCGCCAGGGCCATACCCACCGCGTTGGCGATGCCCTGCCCAAGCGGCCCGGTGGTCGTCTCTACCCCGGGCGCCTCTCCCCGCTCGGGATGACCCGGCGTCATGGAGTGGGGTTGACGGAAG
>WTJD01000093.1 GCA_011524975.1 Lysobacterales bacterium | reverse complement strand
CCTGCTGATCAACGCGGCCCTGGCGCTGTTCTATAACCTGGCCAGCGGGGAGATCCGCCAGTACCTGCCCAAGCCTCGCGGATTCATTGGCCGTTCCGTGGCTCAGGCGATGTACTACACCCGCGGAATTTTCGCCGGCCTTCCACACCCGATTGAGAAGACCAAGGCGCAGAAGCTGAATCCGCTGCAGCAGATCACTTACCTGGGCATTCTCAACGTCCTGCTTCCGGTGCAGATCATCACCGGTGTCCTGATCTGGGGCCTGCAGCGTTGGCCGCAGATCGCTGAGTCACTGGGTGGCTTCCAGGCATTGGCGCTGGTGCACACTCTGGTGGCCTGGACCTTTGCCGCATTCATTGTGATGCACGTTTACCTGACCACCGCCGCGGGCCACACCCCATCGGCAGGTATCAAGGCCATGATCGAGGGCTGGGACGAGGTCGAACAGGCCGGTTCCCGCGCCCCTGAGGGAGTTCAAAAATGAGTTCCGCGTCTACCCCAAAACCCTATCTCAACCCTTACCTGGCCGGCATTCTGCTTGGCATTGTCCTGTTCCTGGCGTTCTTCATTACCGGCAGCGGGCTTGGCGCCTCGGGCGGCCTCAACCGCCTGCTGGTGTTTTTCCAGGACAGCTTCTGGCCTGAGCACATCGACCAGGTGCCTTACCTGCTGAAGCTGGCCGGCGGTGACTCCAATCCCCTGGACAGCTGGATCGTTTTCCTGACGGTTGGCACCATCGCGGGCGGCTTTCTTTCAGGCTGGCTTGGGCGCCGCCTGAAATGGGAAACCAACAAGGGCCCGCAAATCAGCACCGGCAATCGATGGTTCATGGCCTTTGTGGGTGGCGCGCTCATGGGTTATGGCGCCAGGCTGGCGCGAGGTTGCACCTCCGGCCAGGCGCTGTCGGGCGGTGCGGTGCTGTCCGTCGGCAGCTGGGCATTCATGCTTGCGGTGTTCGCCGGCGCTTATGCGTTGGCCTACTTCCTGCGCAAGGCCTGGAATTAGCAGGCCCTAGGAGACGACCATGGCAGTATTTCCCTTACCGCTCGCTGATCTCCTCGGTCATTGGGGTTCCTATTCCGTTTACGCGCTGGTTGGCCTGGCGTTTGGCTTCGTGCTGGAATCGGCCGGTTTCGGTAATTCCAAATTGCTGGCTGCCCAGTTCTATTTTCGCGACATGCGCGTGTTCAAGGTGATGTTCACCGCAATCATCACCGCCATGACGCTGGTGTTTCTTGCATCGGCCGCCGGCTGGCTTGACTACAACCTGGTGTGGGTGCCCCCAACCTACCTGTGGCCGGGTATTGTCGGGGGGCTGATCATGGGTGTGGGCTTCATCATTGGCGGATTCTGCCCGGGCACCTCCCTGGTTGGCGCCGCGACCGGCAAACTGGACGCGCTTTTCTTTGTCGGGGGCGCGCTGTTCGGGATCTTTCTGTTTGGTGAGACGGTTTCCAGTTTCGATGTTTTCTTCGAGAGCAGCTACATGGGGCGGTTCACCCTGCCGCAATGGCTGGGCGTGAGTTATGGCACCGTCGTCATCGGCGTGGTGTTGATGGCCCTGGTCATGTTCGGAGTTTCCGAGCGTGTCGAGGCCAGGGTGAACCGCCGGCCGGTGGCGGTGCTTCCGCGCTGGGCGCCAGTGGCCGCAGTTGCGCTCATCGCGCTGGCTGTCGTCAACGCGTCGATGGGGCAACCAACCAGCCAGGACCGATGGAACGCCATTTCGGCCGAACAGCAGGTGCTGATCGACGAGCGACGGGTTTATGTTTCACCCCAGGAGCTGCTCAGCCTGATCGGTGACGCGCACATCAAGGCGGTATTGCTGGATGTGCGCGCCGAGCGTGATTACAACCAGTTCCACATCCTCGATGCCCGGCGTCACGCGCCGGAAGAGATAGAGGCGGTGGCCGGGGAGCTGATGTTCGAGCCGGCCAATACCGTGTTCGTGGTCATGGGCAATGGCGAGGCCGCGGCGACCGGGGCCTGGAAAACACTGCGTGCGGAAAGCCTGCCGAATGTCTACATCCTGGAAGGGGGTGTCAATCACTGGATCGATACCTTTGCCGATGATGTGTTCCGCCTGGCGAACGCCGTCCCGGATGCGGCGGAGGATCAACTTTCCTGGCGTTTTCCCGCTGCGACGGGCGCGCGGCACCCCGCGGCGGAGCCAAACCCATATATCAACCTGGCGTTCGAACCCAAAGTCAAACTCGAAATCAAGCGCGCCCCCACCGGCGGCGGCTGCGGTTAGCCATCAAGGGCAGCTGCCCGCCTGCGTTCCGGGCATCCTGATCACCCGGGCCGGCCGCGTACCGGTTCCGGGCCGCTATGGCAAGATTTCCAACCTCGCTTAGCCCCTTACCTGTCAAAACTAACAGGTCCTAACCTGTCAAAACTTGCAAAATAACCTGTTATTTGCTGTAATTCGCGCAGGGATTTCCGATTGTTTCAGGCAGGATGCCAGATCCATGATCTTGGGCATCTCTATTCATATTGCTTGGGGGCAATTGGGATTTCAGGGGAGTGTCATTGAACACCCTCGTAAAACGAAACCGGGGAAGCCTGATCAAACACCTCACCAGAGTGGCACTGGTGGGGCTTTGCGCGTGGACGGCTTCGGCGCTTGCCCTGGAACCCCTCCTTATTCCACTTGGCCAGCCGGCCACCAAGAACCTTCGTCAACAGGTGGTCGCCGCCCAGCGCGTCAAGGTCAATCCCCGCGCCTTGCAATCGCCCGTCATCAGCATCGACCTGATGGGTGAGACCGTGTTGGCGCAGCGGGACAGCGTGCAGCGCGAGAAGGGTCTGAAAATATGGATCGGACACCTGGAAGGCAGCCCGATGGACCGGGTGGTTGTCACCTCTCGCGGGCGCTCCTGGTCTGCGCTCATTCAGCGGGGATCACAGCTGTTTCAGCTGGGTCTGGACAACGAAGGGCACAACCGTCTTGAAGAGTGGATGCCGCTGGCTCTGCCCGATGACGATGCCGCCGACCTGCCGGACGGAGGCGGGGATCTGGAGATGAATACCGTCGAGGTCCAGCCCGGCGTGGTGGAACAGGACCTGTTGGTGGTCTATACGCAGGCTGCCTGCTATTTCACGGGGTCCTGTGATCAGCTCGAGGCGGATGTTCTCACCGCGGTAGCCGACCTGAACGCCGCTTACCAGGACAGCGGTATCCAGGTCAGAATGAATGTGGTCGGTCTCGCCGTCACCAAATATGAGCTCACCGGAGCCCAAACGGCCCTGGAACACCTCAGCGGCCAAAACGACGGCTACATGGACGAAGTTCACGCGCTGCGTGACGATACCGGTGCGGATATTGTGTCGCTGGTTTACGACGGCGCTGGTTGCGGTATCGGCTACGTCAACGCCAGCGCGGACAAGGCGTTCAATGTGACCGATGTTCCCTGCCTGCTGGCCAACCGGACCCTGGCTCACGAGATCGCGCACAATCAAGGCGCCAACCATGACCGGACCACGCTCGGCACGCCGTCGGTGACCACATACAACTACGGATTTCGCCGCTGTGATGATCCATCGGTAGCGGATCACGCCCCCGCGCCGCATTTCCGCACCATCATGTCTTACGGTTGTGGAACCACGCCGCGACGGGGCGTCTTTTCCAGCCCATCGCGGCATTACGAGGGGGTTTCGCAGGGTATCGATCCGGCACTTTCGCCGTCGAAAGGCACGGATAACGCGCGCAGGATCAATGAACGAGCGGCGACCGTTGCCGCTTTCAGGTCGCGGTCCCTTCAAGTATTGCCCGCCTCACCGATTGAATTGAACGCTGAACCCTCCGGGGTTGATGCCATTCGCCTGCGCTGGTCCGATCGGGCTTCGGACGAGCGTGGCTACGTGGTGCAGGTGTCAGCCAGCGGCACGGGCGGCTGGCGCAACGCGGCCACACTGCCGGCCGACAGCCAGGCCTGGACCCATGGCGGGCTGCAGCCCGCGACAGACTATTACTATCGCGTATTCGCTACCAACGCAGCTGGAAGCTCAAGCTACAGTGGCGTGGCAGGAGCCCGCACTGAGTCGTTACCGACATTTGTTGATGACTACGCGATTGCGGATCGGCCCGGCTTTGGTGGCGTGTCTGGTGATTTTCGGTCCACGCATGGGCGGGATATGCGCACGACCGTTCTGGCAGAGAAAGCCATGCGGCATGGCAAGCAGGCAAGTCAGTCGTTCAGGCACGCCTGGGAATTCGATGTCACTGGCGGGTCCGGTGGCGTGGTTGTCAGCGTAAGCGCCTGGGTTTCAGGCCATGAAGGCGCGGCTTTCTGGTATTCCACGGATCAGGGCGCCACGCGCCTGCCCATGATGACCATCAATAACAACGCGCCTGACGCGGCAAGGACTTTTGTGCTGCCGCAAGCGTTGTCCGGCCGGCTGTGGATTGGTGTCAATGATGCCGAACAGCATGCCGGCGAACGCCCGGACAGCGTGTTTGTGGATCAAATCGTGATTCGCTCCTGGGATGGAAAAGGTAAAGCGCCCCTGGCTCCGGCCGATCTCATGCTGGATGCCATCGACGCGCGTTCGGTGAATTTTTCATTCCAGAGCCAGTCAGACAATGAGTGGGGCTTTGACGTCTGGCGTTCAGACCGTTCCGTTGCCGATTGCAGGAATGGGCTCCTGGTGGGTTCACTGAGCGGGGCGGATGGTCGCACCGCGTTTACCGATCTGAGCGCCTCCCCGGGCACGATCTATCGCTATTCAGTGACGGCCTTTAATGGCGCGGGCGAGAGTGAGTGCTCCGAGGAAATAATGGTCATGACTTCAACCGGTCCTGCAACGGTGCTGAATTCCGCTGTCGGTTTCAAGGTCAAGGGAGCGCAGCACGTGGCGCTGGAGTGGACATCCACGGCGGAGGTGGACGTGTACCGAAATGGCCTGCGGCTGCAGACAGGCCTTGCCGGCGCCATGTGGACCGATGTTATTGGATCCAAGGGCAGGGGCTCTTACGATTATTGGGTCTGCGAGACAGGCACAGCCATTTGCTCTGCGTCACTTTCTGTTAACTTTTAATTCACGAATTAGAATTCGTTATTAAAGGGCGCTGTTCCCTCATTTCTTCTTACTCGCACGCGTTTGCTGTCTTGTCTTTCCGGTTGACCCTGCGCGGTTGAGCCATCTGACGTCTGTTCTCTCTGACCCCAAATACTGTCATTTCTTGATATTGAGTTTTGTGGCCGGGGGGCGTTTACTGGTACCTG
>WTJD01000003.1 GCA_011524975.1 Lysobacterales bacterium | reverse complement strand
GCTACGCCGTGGACCGATGATTACTCGAATATCGTTGGAATCATCAGCGCGCAGTGAGTAAACCCATCGAGGATGTTTTTTTCGAGGATGACCAGCCTGTGCTCTGCGGCCGGTGGGTGTAACGATCCGCCGGTCAGATGGAATCGCTCAAGGCCAGCGCCGTCGCGTTGTTCGGGTTAATGGAAAGTGCCTCGCGCAGTGCGCCGCGCGCCTCTTCCATGCGGCCCATTCCAATGAGGGCTTCGGCCTTTTGAACCAGCAGGGTATCTATTCCGCGCCCGCCGGTGACATCGTGGGTCAGCAGCACTTCGACCTGTTCCAGGGCCTCGGGATAGCGCCCAATGGCGAGCAGTGCTCCGGGCAGGTTGACCCCGTACCACAGGCGCTCAGGATCCAGTGCCTGCGCTGACCGGTAAGCATTCACCGCAGGCCCGGGCATGCCGAAGAGCATGAAAGCATCGCCCAGCCGAAAGCGCCCGTAGGCGTTGCCGGGGTCCATCTGCACGACGTGGCGCCAAAGCGATATGTCCGACTGCCATACATCCGACTGTTGGCGTGTCTGATAGGTCAACAGCAGGATCACAGCGACAAGCCCTGATGCGGCCAGCCACCTCGCTTTTGCGGCGCCTCGGACACGATAGAACCACCCCGCGAAGCCGGCGCCTGCCAGTATCATGAAGGGCAGGGTGGCCAGGTAGGTGTATCGGTCCGCTGCCGCCTGGCTGCCCACCTGGATGATGCCCAGAACCGGCGCGAGTGTCACCCCGTAAAACAGCCACGCGATGAGCCAATACCGATGCCCGCGACGCCAGGCCATTGCCGCCAACACCGTGATGGCCATGGCCGCGGCCAGGGAAGCCAGCAACCGCTGGATGGTGGACCCGTCTGCTGCGTCCGGGTAGGCATAAAACGGCGACAGTCCAACAGGAATGAGCAGCTTCGACAGGTAGAAAATGAGACTGTTGAAGGCGTTGAGAACGCGCATATCCAGTGAGTACGCCGCCAGACTGGATACCGAACCGGCACTGTGCTGCGCCCACAGGGTAGCCAGCGAGGCGATTCCGGCAATGGCAAATAACGGAAGTTTTTCGACCAGCAGACCGGTGACTGGTTTATACAGCGTACCGCGCGATTTGGGCTTGTGTCGGCCAAGCGGATAAATATCCAGCAGCAAAAGAGCGACGGGAAGCGTCACGGCCATGGGTTTGGCCATGATGGCCAGCAAAAAACTCAGCAGCGTGGCCAGGTACCATGCGGCTCTTGACCGGCCCTGGGCGTGCACAAACCGGACATGTCCCAGCAAAGTGAGCAGGCTGAAGAAGGCGCACAATACGTCTTTACGCTCCGCCACCCAGACCACGGATTCCACGTGCTGCGGGTGAACGGCAAACAACGCGGCCGCAGTTGCCGCCGCCATCAGATGTCGACGGGACTGATCCGGGTTTTGTGCATCATGCGTGTGTTTGAGCAACACCCAGGTCAGCAGAAAAACCAGCAGGGAATTCATCCAGTGAATCACCACGCTCACCAGGTGGTGACCGAAAGGCTCGGTGCCAAAGAGCGAGTAATCGATGGCGTGGGACAGCCAGGTTAACGGGTGCCAGTTCGACATGTAGAAGGCGGACAGCATCCACAGCAGGTTTTCGCGGGTCAGTTCGCGGATATGGGGGTTCACAATGACATAGTCGTAGGTGTCCCATGTCTGCATGAGCTGATTGTCCAGCCCTGGCGCAAAGGCAATCCAGACCAGCATGGAGACGGCAGCCATGGCCATCGCTGTCCGCATTGAATAGCCCCCGAGGCGTGTCGTCGTCATTGCTCCATACCTGTGAAACTCCTGCCGTCAGGGTGCAAGTCTACGACCTGTCATGCCTCCGCGCGAGGCTGACCTGCCCGCGTGTAGGGGTATACTGCGCGCCTGGTCATCGCGAGGATATGATGGATACCGTCACGCAAGTCGTTTTGGGTGCGGCGGTGGGGGAGGCCGTACTGGGGCGTAAGGTAGGGCGCAAAGCGGCGTTCTGGGGAGCACTCTGCGGCACTTTGCCGGATCTGGACGTCCTGATTCCATTCGGTGGGCCCGTCGCCGATTTCACTTATCATCGATCTTTCAGCCACTCTCTGCTCGTGATGGCGCTGGCAACGCCCATCATCGCGTGGCTCATTCAAAAACTGCACCCTGCCGAGGCCCGCTACCGCAAAGGTTGGTACGTGCTGGTGTACCTGGCTTTGGCCACCCATGCCCTGCTCGACAGTTGCACCATTTATGGCACCCAGATGTTCTGGCCGCTCAGCGATTACCCGGTCACCTGGGGTTCTGTGTTCATTATTGATCCTGTCTTCACACTGCCGCTCGCCATGGGCCTGATCGCGGTCTTGTTGCTCAAACACCCGCCTGGAAGAGGGCATGTCATCAACAGCGTGGCGCTCGCGTTCAGTATCGTTTACCTGGTCTGGGGTTTCTCGGCGAAGCAATATGCCCAGCGGGTTGCGGAGCGCTCGTTGGCCATGCAGGGGCTGGAGTATCGTGACATCGTCGTGCTGGCGGCGCCCTTCAATACCCTGTTGTGGCGGATCGTGGCCATGCAGGATGAATCTTACCTGGTCGGCTGGTACTCCCTGCTGGATCCCGACGATAAGGTTCGCTTTGCGTCTTATCCTTCTGAGACCCGCTGGCTGAGGGGGCTGGAGGATCACTGGCCGGTGCAACGGCTGCGCTGGTTTACCAAGGGTTTTTATCGCGTCAGCCGCGATGGCGAGGATATCGTCATGACTGACCTCAGGATGGGGTTTGAGGGTGGTTATGTCTTCAGCTTCAAGGTGGGTGAAGCAGGAAACCCCCATGCGCGGCCTGCGGCGGACGAAATGAGGCGCGAAATTCGGGATCTCTCAGAGGTCAAGCGGGTTTTCCGCCGTATCGGTGACCCCGGGGTTTTGCTCGACTGAGCGGCGATCAGAGTGATTCGTAGCTGACTTCGAAGGTGTCTCCATCTTCGAGGCGTCCACTCTCGAGGCCTTTGTTGAACCATCGCATCCGTTGCTCGGAGCTCCCATGGGTAAAGGCATGGGGCACGACCTTGCCCCGCGATCTGAGTTGGATCGCGTCGTCGCCGATCTGGTTGGCGGCCCGCATGGCCTCCTCGATATCACCTTGCTCCAGGTAACGCGCGTTTTGTTTTGCCCAAACCCCGGCCAGGAAGTCAGCCTGCAACTCGAGGCGCACGGAGTACTGGTTGTAGTCGGGACGGTTTCGCATGGCATGCACCTTGTCGGAAATGCCCAGCAGGTTCTGCACGTGATGCCCGACCTCATGCGCGATCACGTAGGCCTGGGCAAAATCTCCGGGTGCCTGGAAGGTTTGCTCCAGTTCGTCATAAAAACCCAGGTCAATGTAGATGTTTTGATCCCCGGGACAGTAAAACGGCCCCATTCGGGCGTCTCCCATACCGCAGGCGGTGGGGTGCTGGTCGTTGAAAACCACCAGTTCGGGTTCGCGGTAAACCTCGCCGATACGGGCAAATTCAGCTGACCAGATGTCCTCTGTGTCGGCGAGCACAACCTCGACGAAGCGAAACCTTTCCTGCTCTTGCGCAGACGCCTGGTATTCCTCTTGCCTGACCTGACCACCCCCCGTCAGCATGGATGGGTTCACCAGTCCCAATTGCCAGGCGGCGACGCCCAGCACGGCCAGAATGACGATACCTTTCAGGCCGAACATCCGGCCGACCAGTTGCAGCAAGACGCCAAGGCCGGCGCCGCCGGCTACTACCCTTTGCCCGCGGGCGTCGCGGACATGACGGCTGGTTCTGCGCCCCCTGGTTTTCACGCTTGAGCCCCCGTGCTATTTCCGTCGCCAGCGGCCGGACGCGTCCATGATGTAGTGGCCGGGACGTGTTTTGTCGATGGCCGTCATGCCACCGACTTTCTCCACCTCAGCCAGCGGAGCCCCCTGCCGCTCGGCGATTCGCTGGTATTCTGCCCGGCGCTTGGCGTTGACATCGCTGACCAGGGCCCGCACATCGGGCGGCGCGTCGTTGCGAACCAGGCCGATGTAGCCATCCGGTTTTTCACCGATCCAGCCATCGGCTTTGGCGTCTGACAAGCTGGCGGCATAAGAAGCCAGCGCTGTGATCAGGGCCGCAAGAGCGAGTGCCCATGTCAGGCGGGTAACCCAGCCGGAGCGGTTGTGCTGCGTGACCGTCATCAGAAAATCTCCTCGCTTTCAAACATTTCTTCCACCGCGCGTTCTACCTTGACGAGAATCTCATGGCGGATATTGATATTCATGTTGATCTCAATGGGCTTGTCCGGTGCCTCCACCTTAACCGTGGGCGTGCAGGCCGCGAGCAACAGGGCCGCGGAGATGAAACAACAAATTCTCGCTCGCTTAACCATGGGGCAACGGGCCTCCAGAACGATGTTTGGACACTGAGGATAGCACTCTACGGCCTGATGACTGAACCTTTGCTGAACGGTTTTGTCGGTTCAGCCGTCCTGGCCGGTCTCGTTCATGCGGCCGCTTTTCACCCGGTCGAGAATGGCCTGGCCGAAATCTCCCGTAATGAAGAGGGTTCGGAACAGGGCGGGGAGTTCTCCCCCGAGATTAAGGTTGAATCGGACCGGGTGCCCGCCATAGAGGTCGGGATTGTGCCCATTCAGGGTCATTCGTATGTCATAACGCCCATCAGCACCATAATCGACCGTTCCCGAAAGCGACTCGTACTCGAAGTTTTCCAGCGCCTGCATCCCGATGTTGCTGGCTGGCACACCCGTGCTGTAACGAATCAGCCCTGGCGCCGATGAATGGAATGTTCCACCGGAAATGGCGATCGAATCGCCCTCGCCGGACAGGGGAAGACGGGCGTCGATGCGTCCTTTTCCATCGAGACCGTCCACGTCGAGAAACTCGAACAGCTGCCCCAGATCTACGCCGGCCCAATCCAGCACGGCGGTCTGCAACATGGCATTCCGGATACCGATCATCGGCGAATGCAACTGCCCGCCGAGAAGCATGGCCGAAAGCGGTTGGAGGGTGATCTCATGCGTGCCGCTCAGGCTCAACTGCGTGCTGAAATTCACCAGGTCGAGCCCGGCAGCCAGCCCGATTTCTGCGATGGATACAGAGGTCTCGCCCATCAGGTTCTCTTCCAACACCCAATCGCCGCTCAGCGCGAGGCCACGCAAACAACTCTCGGCGTAGCAAAAATCCAGCCCGTCGGCGTTCATCGACCATACAGCTTGCGGGTTCCATCCATGCTCTTGCGCCTGCCATTCGATACTGCCATTGACGGTTAGGTGGCCGCTCTCGGGTTGCAGGTGTTCTGCCCAATCCGGCTGGAGTGCCCGAACGAGAACGGGCAGCGCGGTGACGGGAAGCGCTGCCTGGTCCAGTTCGACCACCGGGTTTCCCGATGCCCCGGACCTGCGAAACGTGAACGGCAGCGATGCTGAATAACCCAGCAGTAATTCGCCTTTTCCGCGCGCCGGCACGCCCTCCCTGATCTCGGTGACCAAGTCGAAATCGAAGCCGGTTGCGGGCGCTCCGAATACGGAAAACGCCATGCCGGTCGTCAGTATGGAGAGTTCTCCTTCGAGTTCGGGCAGGCTGAGCCGCTCGATCCCGACCTCGATCACATCCAGTGAGAGGTCCATGGCAGGCGATCCGGCGCCATCGAACCGGAGACGGCCGGCAAGATCGGGCTGCTCTGTCAGGCGCGCGCCGAGTGTTCCCGACAGGTATTTCGTGATCAACAGCGGGGGCTCGGATCGAGCCTCGCCGGCCTTTGCATCCCGAGCGCTCAAGCGGCCATCAAAACGGCTGTCTTCACTCCATTCCAGGGCGCCTTCCAGCAGCGCTTCGCTGGCTTCCAGGTACAGGTCCGGGCTGGCGATGTCGACGCGATCTGCAGTCATCCGGACCTGCCCATCCGAGGTTGAGACGGCACCCGTTTTTGAGCGGGATACGCTGCCTTCAAGCGATATCCCGGTATCGTCCAGTTCAACACGCTGCGGGCCCTGGGCGAAGGACAGCGTATTGGAATAGTGCAGTTCCGAGAACATTCCGGCCCGCGCGGACCAGCTGCCGTCCGCGTCCCGGCGCATGCGGCCATCGCGCAAAACCAGCCGTCCCTGCAGGCCATCCATGATCATGTTGCCCTCCAACGCGCCGTCCCAGGCCGTCAACGCCGAGCTGGACAGATCCGCGCGCGCTTGCCATTCCCCGGCGGACAGGCTCATCAAGGCGGATGTTTCCGGCAGTCCGTCCACCCGCGTGCCGCCGGTAAGGCTCTCAAGCATGGGGCGCCAGCGTTCCGGACTGAGCGCGATCTCGGCCTCCAGGTGCGCCTGCTCGATCTGCACGGCACTGTCGCTGAGGCCCGCGTTCACGGACCAGTCGATCAGAAGACGCTCCTCTCCCGATGCCAGGGAAATATCTTCGCACTCCATCGTCAGTGCCAGCGGATGCAGGCGCTCGCGGCCCTGTAACTGCAGGCCGGCGCGCAGCGTGCCGCCTGCCTGCTCGATCGCGGGCAGACCGGCAGCTTCCATCATTGGCATGACGGCGGGCAGATCCAGTTCAGAGAGCTCAAGGTCGACTTGCAGGGTGGCTGCCGCTTCACCTGGCGCGTGGCCAAGGCTGACCTGCCGATAGAACAGAATCCTGTGGCCGTCCGTGGAGGCTCGCACAAGATCCAGCCATACTTCATGCTCTTGCAGGCGGAGCTTGAGGATGCCGGAATCACGCATCAGTGGTACCGGGTCGAGCCGGGTTTCCAGGGTCAGGGCGTCCGCTTCGCTACCGAAACGCAGCTGCTGCATGCGGCCACTCTGCGAATTCCCGGGTACATGCAATGTCCAGTCCAACCGTCCAATCTGAACGTGCGGTAAGCCACCCGGCGGCAGCAAACGCGGCAGTGAGAACCGGTGGGTCGCGTCTTCGGGCCCATGACCGGTCACCCGAACCGTTGCGTTGCTATCGGTGTCGGCCGACAGCGTCAATGCCAGGTCCGTGATCTTCACCTGTGTGCCATCAAGCGCCCATCGCAGTCCTTCCCCTTTCAGCACCAGGTTGAATCCCGGCAGGACGCCTTCGATCCTGACGTGATCTACCGGCAGGAAGCGAAGACCCGGGCGCCCCGTGGACAGCGCCATGAGCCGCCAGCCCTCTGGCAGAAAAACCGGCGCGACCCAGCGCGCCCAGTAGGGGAATGAGAGCCAGGTGAGAAACAGGCCGGCCGTGGCGGCGATCAGGGCGATGGCGACCCGCCGCCGCCAGCGGACCTTGGGCTCGAGGTTGCGGTTCATCGCCTTCATGGTGTCGATTCTCGTACGTCATCGCGAAGAATGCACGCGCAGCGAGGAGAAGGCGTAAGCCTGGGGTCCCCGACGGTGCGATTGGATCGGAGACGCTCGCAGGCGTTGACGCCGATTGGCCTCTCAGCACGGACTGGGTATAGGATGGGGCTCCGGCAGAGGCCGGGCTGGATGCTTGATTTCATCTATCAAGCCATTTTCAAACACACAATCAGGAGCAGAAATGATGCATCACTCCATCGTAAAGAGCGTAGTGCTGGCGACTGCCCTAGCATGGGTGTTCCCCTCCGCCGCCATGGCCCAGCAGGGGGAAGCGGTTGAGACCTTCACCTGTGAATCCAGGAACAATAGCCACCATGAATGTCAGTACCGGTCGCGTGGCGAGGTCACCGTGCACGTTAACCGGCAGCTGAGCAAGTCCCGCTGCGTGCTCAACGACAGCTGGGGCACATTCGACGGCGGTGTCTGGGTGGATTATGGATGTCGGGCCGAGTTCGTGGTCCGCCGCCCGCCGGACAACCGTCCCTACCGCCCGGTGGGCGGCACGATGCAAACCCTCACCTGCGAATCGCGCAACAACAGCTACGCGCACTGCCCGGCCGAGGGTATCGACCCTTCCAGCGTTCACGTGGAGCGGCAATTGAGCCGCAACGGTTGCAACCAGGGATCATCCTGGGGCGTCTCCGAGGGCGAGAGTTCGCCGCCGGGCATCTGGGTGGACCGCGGATGCCGCGCGACGTTTGCCTACCGTACGCGGGGCGGGGCTGCGTTTTCACCCTATGGCGGAACCCCTCATGATTTCAGCCTTGACTGCATCTCCGAGATGTCAGAGTGGCGGCATTGCGAGGTTCCCCAAGTGTATCTCGCTCGCGTGGAAATCGTCTCCTCCAACCCCCAGTGCGATGGGTATAAGGCCTGGGGTACGGATGACACCGGCATTTGGGTTCGCAGCAACTGCATGGCGACGTTCAGGGTGCGCTACAGGCACTGACCAGTTTAAGATCTGACGCCATCGAAAATGGGCGCCGCCGGGCGCCCATTTTTTTGTGGCTCCGTGTGGGTGGCGAATGTGCAGGCGCGAGCGATGCCGCCGGAACAGGCGCTGTCCCGACGCTTGGGATATGAGAGAATCCCGCTGTTTTGTGCCGGACTGCGGGTCCAATCCGCCGGACAATGAATCAAAGAGGCTATGAAATGCAGAGATATCTGAGTTTGTTTCTCGTCAGCGTGTTGAGTGCTGCCCACATCGCTTTCGCCGATGAGGATCCCTTTCTCTGGCTGGAGGAGGTCGATGCAGATCGCTCGCTGGACTGGGTGCGGGCGCAGAATGAGGCGACTGCTCAGCGCCTGAAGAGCGATCCCCTGTTTGACGAACTGTATGCCCAGGCGAGGACCGTGCTGAATTCAGATCAGCGTTTACCGCAGGTCTGGCTGCAAGGCGACTGGTTGTACAACTTCTGGCGCGGCCCGGAGAACCCGCGAGGCCTGCTGAGGCGCACGACGCTGGAGGCGTTCGCCGGGCAATCTCCCGCGTGGGAAACCGTGCTCGACATCGACGCCATGAGCGAGCGCGACGGCAAGCAATGGGTTTACAAGGGGATGAACTGCCTGCCAAAGCAGCCGGAGCATTGCCTGGTCAGCCTGTCCCCGGGCGGAGGGGACGCCACCGTCACCCGGGAATTCAACTCGGTCACCAGGCAGTTTGTAGAGGGCGGCTTTGAGTTGCCGCTGGCCAAGGGCGGTCTGAGCTGGATCGACGAAGACACGGTTTTCGTCGCGACGGATTTTGGGCCGGGATCGATGACCGATTCGGGCTACCCGCGCGTCACCAAACGCTGGCAGAGAGGAACGCCGTTGTCCGCTGCCGAGGTCATTCACGAGGGCGACCCGTCCTCGGTCGCCGTCGTCGCGTTTCGTGGCCGGTCGGCAGGAGGCGATGTGGACCTGGTTCGGGAGGGAGAGACGTTCTGGACCTCTACCTTGTATCAATTGCGCGAAGACGGAAAGGTCCGTCTCGATCTGCCCCCGACGGCCACCTATGGCGGCGTGTTCCAGGGTCGGCTGGTGCTGTCACTGAAAAAGGATTGGACGCGAGAGGGCATAACCTATCCGCAAGGCGCGGTCCTGCTCGCAGACCTCTCCGTATTGCGTGGGGAGGATACGGGGGTCATCGACGTGGTCATCAAGCCGGATGAAAAGACCACGGTGGAAGCCGTCAGAACCACCGACAATGACCTGCTGGTGACGGTGCTGGAGAATGTGATCAGCCGCGTCTACCGGTTCACGCCCGGCCCGGAGGGTACCTTCGAACGTTCGCTGATCGCTTTTCCTGATAACGGTTCCATCCGGGTCACCAGTACCGATGACGAGAGCGGTGATTTTTTCGCGCGCTACGAGTCGTTCACGACGCCGCCGACGCTGTACCACGTGGCCAGCGGGGACTGGTCGCCGCAGGCGGTGAAGTCGCAGGCGCCCAGCTTCGATGGTGGGCGATTCAAGACCGAGCAGTTCTTTGCGATCTCCGAAGACGGCACCCGTGTACCTTATTTCGTGGTGATGGCCCGGGACACGGCGTTCAATGGTGAGAACCCGACGCATATCTTCTCCTACGGCGGGTTTCGCAACGCCCTGAAGCCCTCCTACTCCGGCTCCTATGAGGCTCTTTACGGGGCTTACGGCAAGCTGTGGCTGGAGCGTGGCGGCGTTTTTGTGCTGGCGAACATCAGGGGCGGGGGTGAATTTGGCCCGGCCTGGCACGCGGCGGCGCTGAAGCAAAACAGGGAGCGCGCTTTTGAGGACTTCGAAGCCATTGCGGCAGACCTGGTCAAGCGCGGGATCACGGCGCCCGAGCACCTCGGGATCGAAGGCCGTTCCAATGGCGGGTTGCTGGTGACCGCCACCATGATTCGACGACCGGACCTTTATGGCGCGGTCATTTGCGGCGTTCCCCTGGCGGATATGAAGCGCTATCACAAGCTGCTGGCGGGAGCGAGCTGGATGGCCGAGTACGGCGATCCTGACAAGCCGGAAGAATGGGCTTATATCAGCCGCTATTCGCCCTATCAGAATCTGAAGCCGGGTGTGGAATACCCAGCGACGTTTTTCTATACCTCCACCCGGGATGACCGGGTGCATCCGGGCCATGCGCGCAAGATGGCGGCCAGGATGGAGGCCCTCGGCCAGGAGGTCTGGTACTACGAAAATCTGGAAGGTGGGCACGGCGGATCGAGCACCAATGACCAGTTGGCCTATCGTCTGGCGCTGGCCTACACCCATCTCTGGACGCAGCTGCGCTAATTTCTGACTCGATTGGGACGGGCAAGACGACAATGACGGTATTGGTATTTGACCTCGACGGGACCATCAGCGACCCCGCTGAGGGCCTGACCGCGGCCCTTAACCACGGTTTGCAGGCCTGCGGTGAACCTCCGAGGGACCCTGGGAGCCTCGAACGATTCATTGGCCCGTCACTGGATCATATCTACCTGGAATTGCTGGGCGATCCCGCGCCGGATCATATTCAAACCGCCATCGCGGCGTACCGGGATGTCTACTACCGCGACGGCTATCGCAAAAATCGCCTGTATGACGGCATCGTCGATGCCCTGGACCGGCTGTCGGGCAACGGTTTCAGCCTGTATGTGGCCACGGCCAAACGCCAGGATATCGCCCATCGCGTGATTGAGCATTTCAACCTGGCCGAGCATTTCGAGGATGTCCTTGGCTGCGGTCTCAGGCGAAAAAAGCATGAATTGCTGCAGGAGATTCGCGCCGCCGAGCCCGATCGACGCATGGTGATGATTGGAGATCGCGCGGGGGATATGGAGGCTGCCAGGCTGGCGGGCGCCGAGGCGGTCGGCGTGCTCTGGGGCTATGGCGATGAGGCAGAACTGATCGGCGCCGGTGCCGGGAAATTGCTGGGCAGCCCCTCGGAACTGCCGGTTGCTTTTGACGATTGACCCCGGCATGGGGCCGGACGCCTTTCGGGCTCAGTAACCGCGATCGAAATCAATCTCGAATCTGAGCGGCTCGCGCCTGGTGAATCTCGCGTGGTTGTCGATGAAGACAGGCAGCATCTCGGCAGGAGAGGTCAGGGCCGCCACGTGCGCTGTGATCTTCAGGTTGCGAGCTGTCCATAGCGGACTCTTTGCGGGTAGCGGCTCCTCTTCGAACACATCCAGTACGGCCCCGCCAATGCGACCCTGGTTCAGGGCTTCGACCAGTGCGTCGTGGTCGATCGCGTTGCCGCGGCCCACATTGATCACAACCGCGTGTGGGGGCAGGGCGCTGAGGGCCGAGGCATCGAGCAAGCCGGTGGTTTCCGGCGTATCTGGCAGGGTGAGAATCAGGTAATCGAGCCCTTCCAGAAATGCCGGAAGCCGATCGACCGACTGCACCGAGTGGAATGGCTCGCGATGCGTTCCGCTCCGGCTCAGACCCCTGACCCGGGCATTGAGACCGGTCAGGACGCGGGCCATGTGTCTGCCGATCGAACCCGTACCCATGATGCCGATATGCCGACCCGCCAACCTTCCTGAGGCCTGATCCAGCCAGATACCTTGCTGCTGCGCCCGGAGACGCTCCACCAGCCTGATCTCGTTGGCCAGCAGGTAAGCCAGCACGTATTCGGTCATCGGCGCTCCGAAAATCCCCTTGACGCCGGTCAGCCGATAGTCGCGTCGTCGGGAACGAACCAGCGGGGTGACACCGGCCCAGGTGGACTGGACCCACTCGACGCCGGGCAAGCGGTCGATGATATCCGCGATAAGTCCCGGTTCGCCCAAAACAACACGCTCACCCCGGTACCCAGCCGCGGCCTGTTCCGGCTCGGTACAGGTATGCACAGGCGCATCAAAGCCGGGTTCCGCGCGCAGCAAATCCCGGTACGCTTGCGCGTCCCGCGACAGGATCATGACGGCGGAGTTCTGGTGTTTGGTCCCTGGCATGGCCTGACTGCCGAATATTCGGCAGTCAGCTTATCGCGAGCAGGTACCAGGCCGCCAGCAGGGTTCCCACGGTGGCCAGCGAATAGACGATCACCGCCACGGCCCCGTCGGCCCTGATGCCGAAGTCATGACAGACCACGCGCAGCCGATGGGCGGCGTGCCAGAGCGACAGGAACAGGACGCCGAAAACGGTCAATTTGCCCAGCCAGCTTGAGGCGAAGCCCCGAATGGTCTCGTATTGCAGGCCTTCCGGCGTCGCGCCGAGCGCAACAAGCAGAAACAGCGCGATCAGGAAAGGAAACAGGAATGAGGATACCGTGCCGCCGGCAGCGAACAGGCCCCAGACCAGCGCTTTCTTTGCAATGGCCATCAGATCACCCCCACGAACCAGAGAAGAAACAGGCTCACCAGCGCCCAAACCAGGTAGTGGCCAAGCACGATCGTGCTTGCAGCCACCTTCTTTTCGCCCATCATCAAAGGCATGGCCTTTGGCGCCAGCTGGAACCAGCCAACGGTTTGGTAAATGAAGAAATACACCAGCGCGAAGGCGTGGAATACCACCATTGGGGTGGATTGCTGGCTGGCCAGAAACGCGTTCCATGAATCCGCACCCTGCCACAGGGCGCGGAGCGCGAAGATGCTCAGAAAGGCGTAAAAACCAACCAGCAAACAGGTGACTTCGCGCAGGGCGTATATGCGGAATCGTCCGTTGCGAAGATACCAGGTGGTCTTCGACATCGGGCGGACATAGGGATTACGGCTCATGAGTCACCTCCGGGGAACCCCATCTTGCGTTTCCACCACTCCATGGTGCCGTCGACCTTCATTTGTTGCAGTGCCGCCGCGGGATCAACGCTCTTGGGGCAGACCTCGGAGCAGGCACCGACGAAGGAGCAATCCCAGACGCCGTCATGGTCGGCCAGGATGTCGAGGCGTTCGGATTTGCCCTGATCGCGCGAGTCGATGTTATAGCGATGGGCCAGGGCCAGGGCGGCCGGCCCGATGAAGTCAGGGTTGAGTCCGTATTGGGGGCAGGCTGAGTAGCAGCACATGCAGTTGATGCACATGGTGTACTGCTTGAACTTCATCAGCGCGCTGCGCGGCTGATTGAATTCCTCGTTCTCCGGCGCCGGGTCCTTGCGGATGATGTATGGCTTGACCCGTTGCAGTTTCTCAATCACGTCATCCAGCACGACAACGAGGTCTCGCTCAATGGGGAAATTTTCCAGAGGCTCGATGCGAACCTTGTCCGGCAGGTCCCGGACAAAGGTTTTGCAGGTCAGCTTGGGGTCACCGTTGATCATCATGCCGCAGCTGCCGCAGACCATCATGTGACAGGACCATCGGTAAGCGAGCGTCGTATCGAGATTTTCCTTGACGTAATTCACCGCGTCCAGGATGGCCCAGTCATCCTGGCAGGGCACCGAGTAGTTCTGGAAATACGGCGCCTCGTCTTTTTCAGGGTCGTAGCGCAGGATCTCCAGTTCGAGTTGACGGGTGCTCATTTTTCCTTGCCCCCTGAATAATCGCGCACACCGGGTTGTGATCGGGTGATGGTTACGTCAGACCAGTCCACCCGGGGCCTGGCGTGATCCTGCCGGTAGCACAGCGAGTGCCTGAGAAAGCCCTCGTCATCGCGCTCGGTGAAGTCCAGGCGCTGATGCGCCCCGCGCGACTCGCGCCTTTCCAGTGCAGCCTCGGCGACGGTTTCCGCAACCTCGAGCATGTTTTTGAGTTCAAGCGCCTGCTGCAGGTCGGTGTTGAACACGTTGCTCTTGTCGTTGACCTCAATTCCCTGGTATCTCTGCCGCAGTTCGGCGATTTTTTCGCAGCAGGCCAGCGTACCCGCTTCTTCGCGGTAAATACCCGCGCCGTCCTCCAGCGCGTTTTTCATCTCCCTTCGGACACCAGCCACGGTCTCCTCGCCGCCGGATCGCGCAAGCAGCTCCCTGATACCGGCTACAATGGACTGCGCCTGCGCGTCTGTCTCGGGGTCGTTCGGCATCCCGCCGGCTTCGCTGGCGAAGCGGCAGGCGGTTTCCGCGGTCTTCTTGCCGGAGACCAGCAATTCGGTCAGGGAGTTCGAGCCCAGCCGGTTGGCGCCGTGCAGTCCGGAGCAGGATGTCTCGCCCAGGGCGTACAGGCCAGGCATGGCCGTTTCGCCCGCGAGGTTCGTGTCGATGCCGCCCATCATGAAATGGATGACAGGGCGGACCGGAACGGGGTCGGTAACAGGGTCGTGTCCGACGTAAGAGGCCGCCAACTCTCGCACCAGCGGCAATCGCTCATTGATCTTCTGCTCGCCAAGATGGCGCATATCGAGCAGCACGCAGTCACCCCAGGGGGTTTCAACCGTGTTCCCCTTTTTTTGCTCATGCCAGAACGCCTGGCTGAGGCGATCGCGCGGGCCGAGTTCCATGGTCTTGAGCACCGGCGACCCGATGGGCGTCTCGGGGCCCATGCCGTAATCCTGCAAGTAGCGGTACCCGTCCTTGTTGACCAAGATGCCGCCCTCGCCGCGACAGCCTTCGGTAAGCAGGATGCCTGTGCCAGGCAGGCCGGTTGGGTGGTATTGCACGAATTCCATGTCTTTCAGGGGCACACCGGCGCGATAGGCCATGGCCATCCCGTCGCCGGTCTTGATCGCCCCGTTGGTGGTGAACGGGAACACCTGCCCGCCACCGCCCGTGGCCATGATCACCACAGGTGCGTTGAATTGAAAGAAGCGTCCGCTGCGCATTTCCATCGCCACCACGCCGCGGCACTGGTTGTCTTTGTGCAGCAGGTCCAAAGCAAAGAATTCGTCGTAGCGCTGAATGCCGGGAAACTGGAGGGAGGTTTGGAACAAGGTGTGCAGTATGTGAAAACCGCTTTTGTCCGCGGCATACCAGGTGCGCTTTTTCTTCATACCCCCAAAAGGCCTGACGGCCACCGAGCCGTCGTCCTCGCGGCTCCAGGGGCAGCCCCAATGCTCGAGCTGGATCAGTTCACGGGGCGCCTGCTCAACGAAGTGTTCCACCACGTCCTGGTCGCAGAGCCAGTCACCACCGCCGACCGTGTCGTTGAAATGCAATTCGAGCGAATCTTCCGCGCCCTTGACGCCTGCCGCACCGCCTTCGGCCGCGCAGGTGTGGCTGCGCATGGGGTAAACCTTGGAGATGAGGGCAACGCTGAGATCCGGGTTACCCTCGGCCACCGCAATGGCTGCACGCAGCCCGCCGCCACCGGCGCCAACGATGACCACATCAGTTTGGATGATTTGCATGCGTGTTCTGCTTCATTTGTCTGCAACTGGCATCACGCTAATGATATCCCGGGTACGTGTATTTGACATGCATCATCTGGACATCGAACGCTGATAACAAATGCCGGTTTTTTTGACGCATAACCTTCCCTGAGCCAGGCCGGCTTGATGCTTTGAAAAGCTGTCTTATCTTACTGTGACACAGCGAGATACCGGCCCACGGCAGGGGTGCTTAATCCGGGACACGCCATAACCCATCCCTGGCGGCTTTTACCAGGCGATGCCGTAGTCCTCGCCGTAGTCGCTGGCCGCGCCTTGCATGGTGCCATTTTCGCGGTCGAACCAGATGGCCGTGATCGGGCTGTAGGTTCGCTCGACCACGTCCACCGTGTATCCCATGCGCTCGAGTTCAGCGCGGACCCACTCCGGCACCTTGGATGTGACTTCCATCCTGCCCGGTTCAGACTGGTGCGCGCCGAACGAGCTTTGCATCTGAAAGCTGGTGATGTTGTGCGCTTCGGCGGCCTGCTGAACGTTCATGTCGAATTCCACCATGTTGATGAAAAACTGAGTCAGGTTCTGGTCTTGCGTATCCCCGCCCTGCACGGAGAACGCCAGCATGGGTTTGCCGTCCTTCATGGCGATGCTGGGGGTCAGCGTGGCGCGTGGACGTTGCCCGGGCTGCACCACGTTGAACGGGTTCAGCGCCCGGTCCAACACGAAACTCTGCATCCGCTGGCTCAGGCCAACACCCGTATGACCGGCGATGAAGGCAGGGACCCACCCGCCACTCGGCGTGATGGAGACCACCCAGCCTTCGGCATCGGCGGCCTGGATCGAGGTGGTGCCGGCGAGGAACTGCTCGGCAGCGGAAAATGTGGATGACTGCTGGAATCCTTCCTCGCCCTCGGCTTCTGCATCTGGCGGTATGGGGGTCCAGCGCTCCAGCAGGTCCAGGTAGGGGTTTTGTTCTCCCTGGAACGGGTAAGGGTCGCCCGGCTTGACCTCGGGGTTGTTGCGTTCCCAATCAATCTGGCTGAGCCGATGCCGGGCGTACTCTTTTGACAGCAGGCCTGCCACGGGCTCAACCGGGGGCAGATAGGGGTCGCCGTAATAAAAATCACGGTCGGCAAAGCTGTGGTTCATCACCTGGTAGAGCGCGTGGATGTAGCGCGAGGTCTGGTATCCCATGGCCTTCAGATCCAGCTCCTCCAGCATGTTCAGGGCCTGCAGCATGACCGGTCCCTGCACCCAGGTGGTCAGTTTGTAGACGTCAATGCCCTTGTAGTTCGTGCTGACGGGATCCTCGATATGTACCTGCCACCGGTCGAGATCCTCCAGGGTGAAGAGGCCTCCGTGCTCCCGGTTGCTGCGGACGATCTCCTGCGCGATATCGCCCCGATAGAAACGGTCATAGGCCGCGTAAATGGCCTCTTTGCGTGTTTTGCCCGCCCGCAGCGCTTGTGCTTCGGCTTCGACCAGTTTTTGCAGGGTAGCCAGCAGGTCGTGCTGGCGGAAAATTTCTCCGGCCAGCGGAGCGGCCCGCTGATCAGGCTGGTCCGGATCATGATGCGGCAGGAAAACAGCGATGGAATCCGGCCAGGGTTCGATGACCTCGCGGCGCTTTTCCATGTTGTCCGCCTGGGA
>WTJD01000149.1 GCA_011524975.1 Lysobacterales bacterium | reverse complement strand
CTCCGAGGTGGTTCTATGGAGTGGCGCTCGAATTGGTGGGGTGCCGCTGCAGAGGTGGCCGGGCTGGTCGGGCCGGCTGGAGGACTCGATCACCGAGAAAGTGCGCCAGGCCGCTTACGACATCATTGCGAAAAAAGGCGCGACCAATCACGCCATCGGGCTTGTCACCGCCGCTTTGCTCAGATGGAGCCAGCGAACCGGGGGCAGGGTACTGACGGTTTCTCGCGTCCAGGAGGGCGCGCTGGGGATGCATGGGGTGGCGCTGTCGCTGCCCACCGTGGTCGGTCCGGATGGGGCCACGCGCGTGCTCGAGCCCGAGCTGACCCTGCGGGAACGCGAGGCCGTTTTGCAGTCTGGTGATTTACTGGAATCGGCCTGGCGTGAATTGAAGTCGCCCCGGGTCTGAAACGCCCGGGTTTGGCGCCGCCGACCGAGGCGATTGCGGGCTCCGCGATGCAGGCGGGCGCGTAGAAGACCCATTCAAGCGGGACGCGACCGAGATGATCATCGCAACTGATCAGGATCAGCCCATCGCGCTTTAGGTTTTCTCGACCGTGTGCGCGCCACCCATCATCCCGTAAGATAGAGTCTGGGAAAATTCGGTGGAAACCGGGAAGTCCACCGCGCGTCACAAGCAAGCACGAAGAAAGAATCTACAAAGCCTGCTTCGGGGGTTGTCATGAACATGAGTCTGAAAGAACTCGTCGTCTGGATTATTTCGGCCGACTTTCCGAGTTTTGCAGACATCTGGACCTGGCTCATCACCGTTCCGTGGTGGCTGGCGATCATCACCATTTATATTTTCTGGCTCCTGGCCAAGGGCACGGTCGTCGTTTCCCTGAACGTCTACTCACTGCTCAGCAAGCGTTCCTACCAGTTGGGGGAGTGGGTCTCATTCTGGTCCGGCCAGGTGAAGGCAGCATGTCATCAGATGCTGGCCGCCGCCCGGGCTTTCGGCGCCTGGCTGCTCAGGGTGCTGGCCATCCGCTGAGGCTCGGGGGTTTTGAGCGTTAACGAAAAGGCTGACCGCAGGGCGGCCTGTAACGGCTCGGTTGGCGGCCCTGCGCTTAGCCGGTGTTCTGGATACCCAGCGCGATGCCGTTGACGGTCGCCTTGAGGACATCCAGCAGGCCTTTGTCCTCACGGCCGCCCTCGCGCCAGCGTCGCAGTAACTCCACCTGCAGCACGTGCATGGGATCCACGTAAGGATTTCTGAGACGGATGCTGCGCCGCAGCGTGTGTTCATTTTGCAGCAGTGAGTCCGTCTCTTTCAGCTCCAGAATCAGGCGCGTCGCCAGGCCGAATTCGTCGGTGATATCAGAGAAGAAACCCCGTAACTCGGGGTCTGCCAGTTGCGCGTAGCGTTCACCGATGTCGAGTACGGACTTGGCCAGCACCATTTCCACATCGTCAATCATGCCCCGGAAGAAACGCCAGTCACGATACAACTCGCGCAGCACGGGCATGCCGGCATCGTCCGCTGCCGCCCTCAGCGCGGTTCCCATACCGTAGACGCCGGGCAGCCCGACGCGGGTTTGCGCCCACGAGAATACCCAGGGAATGGCCCTGAGGTTTTCGATACCCAGGCCGCTCCGGCGTGAAGCGGGCCTGGATCCGATATTCAATTGCTCGATCACGTCGATGGGCGTGATGCTGCGAAAAAACGTTGGAAATTCGGGCGATTCATACACCAGCGCGCGAAAGTGGGACCGGGCCGTGCGGGCCATGCCTTCCATCAACTTGCGCATGTCGTGGTCCGGGTGCTGACCAACATCGACCAGTTCATGCTCCAGGGCCGCACCGGCCACCAGTTCAAGGTTGCGCAGGGCCAGCGGTCGAATCCCGTATTTCTGGTTGATCACCTCTCCCTGTTCGGTCACGCGCAGGTATCCATTGACGGTGCCGGCTGGCGCGCCAATGATGCCGTTGACCAGGTTGCCTGCGCCGCGGCTCACGGTGCCGCCCCGGCCATGGAAAAACACAATTTCGATCCCGGCCTCTCGCCCGAGGCTGGCCAGGCGGAACTGCGCTTGCTGCAGACTCCACCGGGCGGCCACGATTCCACTGTCCTTGTTGCTGTCCGAGTATCCGATCATGATGACCTGCCGGTTTCCGCGCCGCGCCAGGTGGTCCCGATAGAGTGGTGAATCCAGCAGTTCCCTCAGTATGGCCGGGCCCGCGTCCAGGTCGTCGACCGTCTCCAGCAGCGGCGCGACATCCAGCGGAATATCGCCGTCAATGTGCAGCCCGGCCATGCGCGCCAGCGCCATCACCGTGAGCACGTCATCCGCGCCCTGGGTCATGGAGGTGATGAACAGCCCGGTGGCCCCGGGCCCAAAGCGGTCACGTGCTTGATGGATGGCGCGGAACACCTCCAGCGTCTGATCGGTGCTTGCAGGGCTCGCGTTCGCCTCAGTTGGCCTGGGCAGATCATCATGCTCAAGCATTGCCTGGAGTTTGCCGGCACGCTGTTTTGAAGGCATGTCGACCCATTCGGGGATGGAGAGCAGATCACGCATGACCTCACGGTGCAGGCGAGCGTCCTGGCGAATGTCCAGCGTGGCCAGGTGAAATCCGAAAATTCGGATCCGGGTCAGCAAACGGTTGACGCCAAACCAGCCGGCATGCCGCCCCGCGTTGCGGGACAGGCTGGATGCGACCAGGCTCACGTCACGCTCAAAGCCTTCGGCCTGATGGTAGGCGGCCTCGCCGCCATGAATCGTCGCTTCCAGGCGATGGGCGAGCAGCCCCAGAAAGCAGCGATAGGGCATTTCGAGATGGCGATGGGGCATCTTGTCCAGTACGTCGGGCCATCGTTGTGAGTAATCCGCGAAACGCTGTTCGAAGTCTGCCGAGAACTCGGCTTCCGGGCGCGTCTGGCTGAGGTATCGGGCCAGGCGCCGCACATCGGGCAGGTAGCGGTGAATCACCGCGCGGCGCTGCGTGATCAGCGTCTCGATGATGGTTTTCGCGGTGACATTGGGGTTGCCATCCATATCACCGCCCACCCATGAGCCGAAGTGAAGCAGGCGGTCCAGCGACGCCGGGCGCGCGTCGTTTCCGTAATGCCGCGCGAGGGCCTGTTCGAGCGATTCGACAAAAGCGGGCGCCACGCGATAAAGGACTTCCGTCAGGTAGAACAGGACATTGTCCAGCTCATCGGCCACCGTTGGCCGCGCGTGCGGCACCGACCGGGTCTGCCAGCCGGATGTTACCGCGTCGCGGATTCTTGCTTTGGCCTGCTCCTCCTCGGGTGCTGTCAGGCTGTCGCTCAGCCGCTCGACCAGTCGGTGAATGATGGAATATTCCTTTTGCAGGATGCTGCGCCGTGTGGCTTCCGTGGGGTGAGCGGTAAATACCGGCTGTACTTTCAACCGGTCAAGCTCCCTGATCAGCCGCTCCTCGGTAATGCCCGCTTCTTTCAAGCCGCCGAGGACGGCGTCCAGGCTGCCGCGTTGCGCGGGCGCACCTTGCCGCAGGTACGTTCGGTTACGACGTATGCGATGCACTCTCTCAGCCAGGTTGGCCAGCCGCAGATAGGTTGAGAAGGCCTTGATGATCAGGAGCAGCTGCGACTCGGGTAAACCCGGCAGCGCGGCTTCCAGCCGCTGGGCATCCTCGCCCTGGCCCTCGCGATGGCGGATGGCGGCTCGACGGACCATTTCGACCTGCTCCAGCAGTTTTGCGCCGTGCTGCTCTACCAGCACCTCGCCCAGCAACTGGCCCAGCATGCTGATGTCTGCCCTTAACGGCTGGTCCTTTTCGGGTAGTTTGACTTTACGGATTTCGCTCATCGTGGCGGGGCACTCCAACGGTCTGCTGTCCCGGTTAGACGCGCATGATAACGCCAATTGGCATGGTCAGGGGGTGCCCCTTCGCTGAACTTTTCCATGACTTGCGATATTCTGCCTTGACCATGACCCTGAGCAGAATGAATTCGACCGCGTCGCAGGCCAGGCGCATCGCCAACGTGATGGCGCAAATCGCCGTTTGCGGCGCGCTGCTCGTGGGGATCGCGGGGCTGGCCTGGGCTCAGGAAGACGCCAGGGAAACGGCCGATAAAAAGGCGGAGGCTGCCGAAGCGCTGGCCGAGATTCTGGTCAGCGAAGGAAAGCCGGGCTTCGTGGACCCGCTCGGTCGGGATACGCCCCGGTCAAGCATGCGGTCCTTCCTGCTGGCCGCCGAGCAGGGGGACTTCCAACGGGCGCAGCAGTTCATGGATTTCAGGAATCTGCCGCGCGAGCTGCGGGGCGTCGATCGGGCTGAACTCGCCGAATGGCTGTACCTGGTGATCAGCCGGACACTGTGGATTGATGAAGCTGCTCTCAGCGACAATGCGCTCGGCGCGAAAGGCGACGGGTTGCCCGAATATCGCGATCTGATCACCACCCTCGATCTCGAAGGAGAGCCGGTGGGTCTCTTGTTACAGCGGGTTCCCGGCGACGAGCCGGGGCAGTTCATCTGGAAGATTTCCAATGCCAGCGTGGCCCAGGTGCCCCGGCTTTATGAGCATTTCGGTTATCCGGAATGGGTCGAAAATTTCAAACAGCGCATACCGTCCGGGTATTCTTTTCTCGGCGTAGAACTGTTCAAGTGGATCATCATGGTTGCCCTGGCCGTGGTGCTTTGGCCGCTGCTCTGGCTGTTTTTCCTCGGGGCTACCCGGCTGCTGTGCAAACCGAGCGATGGACTTTATCCTGAGGTGCGCAAGCTGTTGACCAAGCCGCTGCCTATCCTGATCGTATTGATCGTCGGGGCCATGATGCTCGTGGAGCTGGGCCTCGGCGCCACCGCTCAGGGCATTCTCAAGAGCCACACGCTGACCACCTTCATCGCCATCTGGCTGCTGTTTTGCGTGGTCGACCTGATTCGCGGCATTCGCCGAGAGCGTTTTCTGGTCCAGGGCCGGGATGACGCGGCGGTGCTGGGGCGGCCCATGGCCAATGCGGTCAAGCTGATCATCGCCCTGCTCGGCGTGCTTCTCTGGTTAAGCAACATGGGCGTCAATATTTCCGCCCTGCTGGCCGGCCTGGGTGTCGGTGGGATCGCCATGGCCCTTGCGTTACAAAAACCCATCGAGGACCTGTTCGGGGCCATCACGCTCTACTCGCAACGCCCCGTCAGCACGGGAGACGTGTGCCGCTACGGGAACCATTTTGGCAAAGTAGAGGAGATCGGGCTGCGCTCCACCCGAATCAGAACACAGGGTAACACCATCGTTTCGGTGCCCAACTCGCGCCTGGCGCTGGAAGACATCGAGAACATATCGGCCCGAAAAAGCGTCTGGTACCAGCCGCTTATTCGCCTGCGAATCGACACCACACCGGAGCAGATGCGAGCGATTGTCGAGAAGGTCAGACAGTGCCTGATCGATGATGAGCAGGTGCTCAATGACGTGCTGCGCGTACAGTTCAGGCAGTTCGGCGAGTACTCGCTGGACATCAAGGTCCACTGCTATGTCAACACGACAAATTTCGATGAATACCTGAAGATTTCCGAGCAGCTGAACTTCCGCATTCTGGAAATTGTTGAAGAATCTGGCGCGTCGCTTGCGCTGCCCTTACGCGGTGGGCAGTTCGCGCCCGTCAGCTAAAGCCTTCCCCCGACGCGCTGTCTGTCAGCGCATTAAGTAACCAAATCCCTACTCGCATCGTCTAACCCTATAAGTACAGGCCATACAGGCGCGGGTCATGGGCCCCGGCAGAACATGAAAAGTCCGGTACTGACTTTTGGCCCATGTGTTGATCTGGAACCTGTGGTGTCATATACGCGCTCCGATATGTCCGGCGAGTGACCAGACACGCGCCGAATGGACCGAAAGGCACAGGCTTGAGCTGGCTGTAAGCAGTCGGCGTCAGTCGCGGCATTGCCGCCACTGGGACGGCCTGGCCGGACGGTCGATTCAGGGAAAAACCCGAAAACTAACTTGAGAGGGAAGACAGTGAAAAAGTTTTTCAAGACGGCGCTGCCAGTCATGGTATTGATCGCGGGTGTGGGAATCGTCCAGGTTCTCGTCGCCGCCAAACCCGAACCGGAAAAGAAAGAGGAAACACAGCGGCTGGTGTCCCTGTATGTGGATGAAGCGGCATCGGACCGGGTGGCACTCACCGTGGAAACGCAGGGAGAGGTGCGGCCCAAGACCCAAATCGAACTCGTTCCGCAGGTCTCAGGCCGCGTGGTCATGATTTCCGACCAGTTCCAGGAGGGTGCTGAATTCAATCCCGATACGGTCCTGGTCAAAATCGACGATTCTGATTATCGCCTTGCCGTTGTTCAGGCCGAGGCGCGAGTTGCTGCTGCCCACACCAACCTGGAAGAGCAGTTGGCGACGCAGAAGATCAAGGAGCAGCAGTGGGCCACCAAGGGTGGTAACGCTGAACCGACGCCATTCGCGCTGAATATTCCGCAGGTGAAGCAGGCCCGTGCCCAGCTGCGCTCAGCGGAGGCTGAACTGCAGGAAGCGCGACTGAATCTTGCCCGCACCGAGATCAAGGTGCCGTTCCATGGCCGCGTTCGCGCGCGTGAGATCGGCCTGGGTCAGTTCGTGACGGCAGGTACCAGCCTGGGTCGCGTTTTCTCTGTGGACACGGTGGAAGTGCGGCTGCCGCTGACCGATACGCAGCTGGTCGAATTGAACCTGCCGATGGGATATTCGGCCGAGGCCGGAGCAGGTCCGCTGGTTAACTTCGAGGCAACGGTCGGCAACCAGAACTATTTCTGGCAAGGGCGAATCCGTCGCGTCAACGCGGCAGTGGATCAGGAAACGCGCCTGATTTACGCCACGGCCGAGGTTGAAGACCCCTACGGCCGTGCAGCGCTGGGCGGTATGCCCATGGCCGTCGGGCTGTTCGTGTCCGCGGAAATTGCCGGTGCAGATGAGCGTTCGGTCATCGTTATGCCCCGCAAGGCGTTGCGCAATGAAGACAAGGTCTACGTCATCAATGACGAGAGCAAGCTGGAGATCCGCACCGTGACGGTCCTCTCCACCTCTGAAGAGCGTGTCTACGTGGTCAATGGCGTGGAGCCCGGTGAGCAGGTGGTGACATCCACCATCCCGGCAGCCGTTGATGGCATGCAGGTGGAAGCCATCAAAAACGGCCAGCAAAGCTGACGGAGCGCCTCAATGAACAGTTTGATTAACTGGTGGGCCCGTAATACGGTCGCCGCTAACCTCCTTATGTTCGGCATTTTTGTTGCCGGCATCATCGGATTCACGTCCATGGAGCGCGAAATGGACCCGCACGTGCGGTTCCCTGGCGTGTCCATTGAAGTCAGCTGGCCGGGCGCCTCGCCGGTTGAAGTGGAAGAACAGATTGTGGCGCGCATCGAAGAGTCGGTCAGCGATCTCGATAACATCGAGTGGGTGCGCTCAAGCTCCGGTGAGGGCGGCGGCGGCGTCTATATCCTGGCTGATCAGCGGGTAGACTTCGCCCAGTTCATGAACAACGTCAAGATTCGCGTAGACGGGATATCCTCCCTGCCGCGTGACATCGAGCCACCGCGGGTTCAGCAGTGGGTTAACCGTAACGAGTTCATCCGGGTGGCGGTCAGCGGCGATTTGAGCGAGCGCGAACTGAGCCGCCTGGCGGAAAAGCTGCGATCAGAGGCTGCTGTTTTGCCCGCCATTTCCATTGTCGAGTTGTTTGGCACCCGGCGAGAGGAAGTATCCATCGAGGTGAGCGAGGATTCGCTGCGCCGCTACGGGCTGACATTCGGCGAGGTGGCCAACGCCATTCGCGCCAATTCCATCAACCAATCTTCGGGCTCGGTGCGTACCGAGGTGGGGACCTACCAGCTGAAGGTCAGGAGCCAGGCGGATACCGAGGCTGAGTTCGAAGACATCATCATTCGGCAGACGCCGGATGGCGGGACCATTCGCGTTGGCGATGTCGCCAACGTGGTCGATGGCTTCGAAGATCAGCCGATCCTGGCGACGCTGAATGGCAAGCCGGCCGTTCTGCTGATGGTCATGACGACGGAAACCATGGATATCGTCAAGGCGTCCGAATCCATCAACCACTGGATCGAGTCGCGCCAGAGCACGCTGCCGGCCGGAGCCGAACTGACGCTCTGGACCGACCAGGCGGAGGATTTCAAAGGTCGAATGAAGACCATTGGCAGTTCCGCGTTGCTGGGCCTGCTGCTGGTGTTGGCCTTCCTGGTGATGACCTTGAGGCCTGTGGTCGCGTTCTGGGTGGCGGTGGGTATCGCCACGGCTTACGCGGGTGCGTTTGTCCTGCTGCCGTCCGTGGGTGTTTCCCTCAACATGCTGAGCACCTTCGCCTTTTTGCTGGTGCTGGGTATCGTGGTCGATGACGCCATCGTTGTGGGTGAGGGCATTCACTCTGAAGCCCATCGCATCGGCGGTGGGCCCGATGCTTCGGTCGCCGGTGCCCAGTTGGTGGCGCGTCCTGTCATTTTCGGGGTGGCAACCACCATCCTGGCCTTTCTTCCCTGGATTTTCCTGAGTGGATCAACCAGCGAATTCACGCGGCACATCACCTGGGTGGTGATCCTCGCGCTCGCGTTCTCGCTGATCGAGTCGCTTTGGATCCTGCCGGCCCACCTCTCCAACATGAAACCCCGGCATGAAAAGAAGCTTCATCGCTTTGGGCGCTTTCAGAAAAGGATATCCGACAGCATTATCCACTTTGCCCACAACCACTATCGTGGCATTGGGCAGTGGGCCATCAAGCGCCGCTACCTGACCACCAGCTTCTTCGTTACGCTGCTGATTGTTGGGTTCGGGCTGTTCAATGTCGGCTACATCAAGAAAAGCTTTATGCCGGAGATCGAGTCGGACGAAATCCACATCAATGTCGTCATGCCGGAGGGTGCCCCCTACAGCCGCGCGCTGGAGGTGCTGGCGCAGATGCAGGCTGCCGAGAAAGCGCTGGTTGAAGAGTTCGACGAAAAGTACCAGGGTGAGTTTCAGCTGATCGAGAACTGGTATACCCGTTCTCGTCGAGACAGCGTGCTGGCCATCGTCAAGCTGGCGCCGCCAGAGGTTCGTGGCGATATCAGCTCCAAGGACGCGGCACTGCGCCTGAGGGAACTGATGGGCGATGTGCCCGATGCCAAGGAAGTCTCCGTTCAGCACACCCTGAACAACGACGGCCCCGGGTTCGAGCTTTCTATCCGGCACCCCGACCTGGATATCCTGCGCGAAGCCGTGCGCGAGCTTGAAGGCCAGTTGCGTACCTATGACGCGCTGTACGATGTCCGCAACAACCTGGAGGGCGCTTCCGAGGAGATTCGGCTCACGCTGAAACCGGGTGCCGTGAAGATGGGCCTGACGCTGGCCGATGTGACCCGCCAGGTGCGGCAGGCCTACTATGGCGAAGAGGTCCAGCGGCTGCCGCGTGAAGGGCAGGACGTCAAGGTGATGGTTCACTATCCCCTGGAGTCGCGACGGTCCATTGAGAGCCTGAAGAATTTCCGGGTCAGGACCGCTGACGGCCGGCAGGTGCCACTGCTTTCGGTGGCCGAACTCGAGTACGCGCCGGGTATCAAGCGCATTCAGCGCTGGAACGGCAATCGCGCGGCGCGCATTTCCGCCGACCTGAAGGAAAATGTGCGTGGCGACATCATGACGGATCTCAACGAGAACTTCTTCCCGGCATGGGAAGAGAGGTTCCCCGGTGTGATTCGAGGCGCGGTCGGGCAGGCCGAAGGTCAGCAGCGCTTCGTCAAGGAGGTCCTGGGTCTGTACACCATGGCCATCTTCGCCATGTACGCCATGCTGGCCATTGCCTTTCGCAGCTACTGGCAGCCGCTGCTCATCCTGATCGCGATGCCGTACGCTTTTGTTGGCGCGATCTACGGGCACCTGACCATGAATATGACCATGGCCATTTTCAGCTATTTTGGCATCGCAGCCGCGGCGGGCGTGGTGGTCAATGACAACCTGGTCCTGATCGACTACACCAATCGCTTGCGCGCCAAGGGCATGGAGGCGAGAGAGGCAGTGGTCGAGGCCGGCGTGGCGCGTTTCCGGCCTATTTTGCTCACCACCGTGACGACCATCGTTGGTCTCTCGCCGATGATGCTCGAGCGTTCCATACAGGCGAAATTCCTGCAGCCTGTGGTTGTTTCGCTGGCCTTTGGCGTGTTTATCGCGTTCTTCGTCACCTTGCTGATGGTGCCGGCCCTGTACGCCATTGGCTCGGATGCCGACGCGCTCCGAACCCGCGTCAAGCTTTGGGTAAAGCGCAAAGTCCTGCGCGACTCTACCGAGTCCTCAACAGATCAGCCGTCCACCGGCGGCATCTTCTGATCGCTCTGGGCTTTTGCCATGGATTAAACGGCCGCCTCCGGGCGGCCGTTTTTTTACGCGCTTCATCACCGGATTCTGTTCTCGGTCCGACCGCGGGCGCTGGGTATCGGAGCGGCCTGCAAGCACGATGCATGCATGGCCGGTCTCATGAAGCCGGGCGCGTTCTGTCAGAATAGGGCGGGCGTAAACGTTCGGAGATTCCGTTTTATGTTCGGCATTTTTAGAATCATCTGGTGCTTGCCTGGGCTGTGCCTGCTGGCCCATCTGGCAGCGCACGCCGACAGTGGCCAACAGCACCCCGTCGACACCGGACCGGCGGTGGACAAGGCCTACGGTTCGGGCCTGCCGCGCGATGCCGGCCCGCTGCTGGTGCCGGATTCGGACTATCCCGACTGGCCGCGCACCGGCGCGGCAGCGCGATACGCAGACGTCAATGGCGAGCGCATGAAGGACTGGGTGCGCCGCATCAGCGCCATATCTCTGCAGAGCAAAACCGATGGCCATGCCTATTGGGGGCGATTGCCGGGCACGCGTTATGATCGCCAGACCATGCAACTCATGGCGGATGAGCTGAAGCGGCTCGGTTTTTCCATCGAGACGCAGCCCTTTTCTATTCCTGAAGACTGGACGCCCCGAGCGTGGAGCGCATCCTGGCTGAGCCCGAGCGGTGAAACGTCGCTGCAGACCGCTTTTCCCGCGGGTGAAACAGCCGCCACGCCCCCGGGTGGTATCGAGGCGGATGCGGTATGGCTGGGGCTGGGCGCGGAACCCGATTTCCTGGGCAGGGATGTGAAGGGCAAGGCCGTTGTTATCTACAGCATCTTCGTGCCGGGAGGCCGCAGTCATTCCGCCAGCCGCCGAGCAAAATTGTTCTACGCCAACCAGCGGGCCACTGAGCGGGGCGCGGCCATGATCATCAACGTCATGGGGGTGCCCGGCAATGCCAGGTTTAATCCGCTGGGCGCCCCCTCGGCTGAACTCGGGGTGCCGCTGATCACCATCAGCCAGGATGAGGGGTTCATGCTTCGCGACGCGCTTGGGCGTGGCGAAAAGGTCCGCATTCGTCTTGAACTCGACATTGAGATCAGGAAAGACGTTGAGACCGCCAACCTCATCGCCTCGCTGCCGGGGAGTTCCGGGGAGGACATCGTGCTGGCGGCGCATACCGACGGTTTTTTCCAGGGCGCCATGGACAATGCCGCGGGGCTGGCCAGCGGTCTTGAAATGGCGCGCTACTATGCCGCGTTGCCCCGATCAGAGCGGAAACGCAACATCGTCTTTTTTCTTTTTCCCGATCACCATCATGGCGAAATCGGGCTCAAGCGTTGGGAGCGCGCCCGCGACTGGAGCAGCACCGCAATGGTTCTGACCCTTGAGCATCCGTCACAAACGCAGCTGTACTGGTACAACGATAACCTGATGACATCCAACGCCATCGGCGCGTTTCGCTGGCACGTCACAGGTAGCGAGGGATTCAGGTCTTTGGTCACCAGGACGCTCAGGGATCATGGTGTGGCCATCTATACCGAGATGAACCCAAAGCCCAAACTGACCGCCCAGGCGCCCGGCTTTCACATCATTGACCATGTCATTTACCACACCACGCTGGACATTCCCGAACTGGTGCCCGCAGAGGGGCTGGAACGCTCTACACGCGCATTTCTCGACATTATTCAGCAGGCCGAGGCATGGACTCTGGAGGAACTCCGCGGGACGTCAACGAGCCCTTGAGCGGTCGGAAATTGGGAAATTCTTTCGTGATGGGCTATAAATGATGGGCTGAGACACACAGGCAGGGGGCATTTTGGGCTGATATGCAGGGCAGGTTCACCGGACGATCAATGCTGGAGGCGTTCTTTTGGTGCGCCGGTGCGGCCATGCTGGGCGCATTTTTCATGATCAGGGGGGTGCAGGACTCAGCCAGCGAGGATGGAATAGAAGCCTTCGAACAGGCCCGCGCGGCAGCGGCCGTGGAAAGCCTGGCCAACAGCGTGATCGGAGAGGCCCGGGCCGGGGAGATGCCGGCCGTGTCGGTCGCGCGGGAGGACGAGGACGAATCGAGCGCCTCCGGCGAAACGCAACTACAGAGCCGCTCGGCACAGGCTGGCCCCAACGCGATATCGGCTGTCCCGCAACCCGACTTTTCCGATTGGTCAGAGAAGCGCATCAGCGAATACCAGGAAAGTCTCGTCGATGCATCCGAACGACCCCTGGCCGTGTTGTCCATCGACAGCCTCAATATCAAGGTGCCGGTGTATGACGGCGCCAGCGACCTCAATCTCAATCGGGGCGTGGCCCGGATAAAAGGTACCGCGCGCATCGATGAGTGGGACAATCTGGGGATTGCCGGCCACCGCGATGGTTTTTTCCGCGGCCTTCAGCACATCAAGCCCGGTGACCAAATCGATCTCGACACCCTGACAGGGCAGGTTCGCTACCGTGTGACGGAGATCACCATCGTCAATCCCGAGGATGTCTACGTGCTGGATCCAACCGATTCGCGCACCCTGACCCTGGTCACCTGTTACCCGTTTTACTTCGTGGGGAGTGCCCCACAGCGCTACATCGTGACGGCGGAAGCCGTTACCCATCAGGTCCGATCATAGAGGAGGAAATATGAAAAACCTGAAATTGAAAGTGGCCATGACCCTGGCGGCCTGCCTGGGCATGAGCATGAACGCCAGCGCGCAGGACATGATGTGCTCTGATCTGAATTGGAGTTCGGATGCGGTCCCGGGTGCTGAAATGGCGTGTCAGGAAATCGTCATGCGCGATGGCGAGATGTACGCCAAGATGACCGCCGAGGTTGTCTCGCAGCACACGGGCCACATGACCTATAGCTGGGTGATGGACGACGGAAGCATGTCTGATCGGCAGGATGTGGCCTATGACGAGGCTAACTTCACAACCATCCTCGATGGAGAGCCGGTCAGGCTGGAGGATCTACAGCCTGGACAGCAGGTTCATGTCTACCTTGGCGATACCAGCTGGAGCCTGCCGGAGCCCGTGGCCATGGTGGCCGAGCCGGAGCCCGAGCCCGAGCCGGTGGTAGAGCCCGAGCCGATGCCAGAGCCCGAGCCGGAGCCTGTGGTCCTGCCCAAGACCGGAAGCCAGCTGAACTGGTTGGCCCTGATGGGCGGTCTGTTCCTGTTGCTGGGCGGCGCGTTGCGTTTCTCACGCAGGTAAAGCATTTTCCGCATAGCGGAAGCAGAGGGAAGGGGGCGCCAATGGGCGCCCCTTTTCTATCGGTCGTTCTATCGGTCGTTCTATCGGTCGTTCTATCGGTCGTTCACTCGGTATTTTTCAAGGCGGTCTAAACGATATTTCGGCAGCTGGTACCCTGGCCCCAGGCTGTCTGCCTGCCCCAGCGCCAGTTTCGCCAGCATCTGACCGCTTGCCGGGCTGTGCTTGAAGCCACTGCCTGAGAAGCCGCAGCCAATCACCACGCGGTCCCCCAGCCGGTCGATGACCGGTTCGCTATCCGGCGTCATGGTATACATGCACACCTCCTGAATCGCCGGCTGCCGCCCGTCCAGGCCGGGCAGGTGCTGCCTGACATATTCGCTGACTCTCGCCACGTACTCCTCGCGCCCCGGTACGTCGCGCGCATCGGGATCAGCCTCTGGCCCGCCGTGGTAGAGAATTTTCACCAGATCCGGATACTCGCAGGCTGGCAGGCCATATATGCCTTTTAGCCGGGCGTTGTAGAGAATCGGAAACCCATCCGCCGCGGAGTGCCCCGGCAATCGCTGCCGCCAATAGGTGACGGGTATGGCGAGCGTCTTGAGCAAGGGTTCCAACTCTGGAATCAGCCGGGTGGTCCAGGGTCCGCAGGCGACAATGATCCGGGAAAATTCCCGCCATTCGCTTTCTTCGCTGCTGGATTCAAGCTCCACGCGAACCGCATTGGCGGAATGGTCCATTCGAAGGGCCCGGGCGTTCACGATATGTCCACCCGTCGCCAGGAATGCTTTCTGCACAGCAGACAGGCAGCGATGCGCGAACAGTATTCCGCCATCCGGGTCCCATGCCGCGCCCCACTCCTGCGGATAATTCAACAGCGGAAAACGCTCGTGAATGGCAGCGGATTCCAGCCAGTCGCAGCGCTTGCCGGCGGCTCGCACCACCGACATGAACTGTTTCAGCCAGGGGTCATCCTTCGGGCCAAAATTCAGCAGACCGGTTTTTCGGAATAATTCGACATCGTGGTCGGCCTCGAGTGACTGCCAGCGGCCCATTGAGTAGTCCAGCCGGTCCATGGTTTCGTCGCCCAGATAGCGAAAGGCGCGGGAAGCCCCATGCGAACTGCCCCTCGTGTGGGGCAGCGGGAATTGCTCCAGCAACACCGTATCTTCGCCCGCCTCGGACAGGTGCAGAGCGGCCCAGGAGCCGATGATCCCGGCGCCAATAACACAGGTCCCCGTCATGTCGAATCGTGCCTCTCAGCCTGGGTGGGTGTGCCCTGAATCATACTCATGACTGACCCTCAGCGGGCGAATCAGCAGCTTCCAGCGCTTCGCTGGCCTCAAGCCATTCCCACTCCAGCTCCTGAATGCGCTCCCGGGCGGCCGATCGTTGTCTGCTCAGCTCGCTGGCCTCCTCCACGCGCCCCGGGTCGGAGTACAGCGTTTCGTCCATCAGCTTCTCATCCAGCAGCGTGACCTCCTTACGGCATCGCTCCATGTCTGTTTCAATGGCGCGGACCCGGTCACGCAAGGGCTTCAGCCGTTGCCGTTGAAGCGCCTGGGCCTGGCGCTGCTGTTTGCGGCTCATCGTTTCACCGGGTGCCGCACTTTCGTCCAGGGGTTCGAGACTCCCCGCAGATTCGCGCTCGCGCAGCCAGTCGGAGTAGTCATCCAGGCTGCGATCGAAGCGTTCGGCCCCACCGTCATGCACGATAACCAGCTCATCGCAGACGCTGCGCAACAGGTGTCGGTCATGCGCGATCACGACCAGCGCGCCGGAGTATTCCATCAGTGCCACGCTGAGCGCCTGCCGCATTTCAATGTCCAGGTGGTTGGTGGGCTCATCCAGCAGCAGCAGATTGGGCTTTTGCCGGATCATCAGCGCCAGGACAAGGCGGGCCTTTTCTCCACCCGAAAACGGCGCCACCGGCTCAAAGATGCGTTCTCCACCAAAACCGAATCGCCCGAGGTAGGCGCGCTGGTCCGCTTCACGGTCCTCCCGTGCATAGTCCTGCAGATGATCCATGGGGCTCATTTCCGGATGTAACTGATCCAGCTGGTGTTGGGCGAAATAGCCTATACGCGTGTGCCTGCCGGTTATCCGCTCCCCCGACAACAGTGTCTCGCCGGTGGCCAGCGCCTTGACCAGCGTGCTTTTGCCGGCGCCATTGACGCCCAGCAAGCCGATTCTGTCTCCTGCAGATATGCTCAGCTCAACGCCCTCCAGCACGGTTTGCCGGCCATATCCCAGCACACCCCGGTGCAGCTTCAGGAGGTGGTTTGGCTGTTTGTCCGGCTGCATGAAGTGAAAGCGGAAGGGAGAGTCCACATGCGCGGGGGCGATACGGGTCATGCGCTCCATCATTTTCAGCCGGCTTTGCGCCTGTTTCGCCTTTGAGGCCTTGTAGCGAAAGCGGTCGACAAAACTCTGCAGATGGGCAATGTCTTTCTGCTGTCTCGCATAGAGCGCCTGCTGCTGTGCCAGCTGGGCCGAGCGTTGCCGTTCAAACTCGCTGTAGTCGCCGGTATAGAGATGAACGCGCTGGTGCTCGATGTGCGCAATCCGTGTGCACACACCGTCGAGAAAATCCCGGTCATGAGAAACGATCAGCAATATGCCCGGGTATGCGGCCAACTGTTTTTCCAGCCAGAGAATGGCCGGCAGGTCGAGGTGGTTGGTGGGCTCATCCAGCAGCAGGAGATCGGACCGGCACATCAGGGACTGGGCCAGGTTGAGCCGCATGCGCCAACCGCCCGAAAAATGGTCCACGGGCTGCCGGACGCTGTCGGGCTCAAATCCGAGACCGTCCAGAAGTCGCGCGGCCCGTGACTCGGCTCGATAACCATCCATGTGCTCCATGCGCTCATACACGTCGTGCAGGCGCGAGGCGTCGTGATCGCCGCGGGCTTCCGCCTGGGCGATGGCCGCCTGGACCTCGCGCAGCTCGCGGTCGCCATCCATGACGTAATCGATCGCTGATTGCTGCCCGTGAGGGGACTCCTGTCGGACATGTGCCGTTACGCAGTGACTGCCCAGAGAAACGGCGCCCTCATCTGCTTCGATCTCACCCAGCAGCATGGCGAACAGCGAGGACTTGCCGCTGCCATTGGCCCCGACCACGCCCACGCGTTGTCCGGGATGTGCCTGGAATGAGGCATCCTCAAACAGCAGCTTTGGCCCGCGGCGCAGGCTGACCTGGCTCAGTGTGAGCACGAAGGGTGGTCTCCCTGTGGTTGATGGTGGGCGATTATAGCCTTGTCGAATCCTCTGGACTTTAACTATCGGTATCGGGTTTACTACGCAGCGGCCGTGTTTGGACCCGCGGCCTCACCCAGGAGTTCGACGGATTTTTTCATGCCTATTATTATCAGGAATGCCCAGGTTTATGCCCCTGAATCCAGGGGCGTCAATAACGTACTCATCGAAGGCGGCCGGATTCTGTCGGTGTCCAGCGGCGCGGCCGGCCTTGAAGGCGAGTTGCTAGAAACCATCGATGCGCAGGGCCGCTGGTTGCTGCCCGGATTTGTCGATGTGCTCACCCACCCCTGTGGCGGTGGAGGCGAGGGAGGTTTCGGGAACCGCACCCCGGAGCTGGAGGCGGATGAGTTCATTCATGCCGGCGTGACCACGCCCGTCGGCGCGCTTGGCACCGATTCCATCACGCGCAGCCTGGGAGTGCTGTTTGGCAAGACGATGGAACTCAGGGCCAAGGGGCTGTCCGCACTCATGTACAACGGTTCC
>WTJD01000214.1 GCA_011524975.1 Lysobacterales bacterium | reverse complement strand
CTTGGGATTGGAATCGCGGCCATTACGCGTGCTGCCGCCTGCCTTTTTATGTGCCATTGCTCAATACCTCCGGGCTTACTCTTCGCCCTTGCTCTCTGACGCCTCGGCCTTTTTGGCGGCCGTCTTTTTGGCTACCTTCTTCTTACTGGCCGCTTTCTTGCCAGCGGCCTTTTTGCTGGCCGCCTTTTTGCTGGCCGCCTTTTTGGCCGCCGGCTTGGCTTCCTCTGGCTTTTCAGCCGGAGCCTCTGCCGCGGCTTTGGCCTTGGGCTTGCCGGCCGCTACGATGTCCGTGATTTCCAGCGCCGTGAAGTACTGCCGATGGCCCTGGCGTTTCAGATGATGCTTGCGGCGCTTGAACTTGATGATTTTAATCTTCTCACCACGTCCGTGCTCAACGACCTTGGCCAGCACCTTGCCACCCTCGATGTAGGGCGAGCCGACGTTGACGTCTTCGCCTTCGCCAACCATCAGCACCTGGTCAAGCTCCACCGTCGAGCCCTTTTCGGCCTCGAGTTTCTCAACCTTGATGATGTCTCCGGTGGTCGCTCGGTATTGCTTTCCACCGGTTGAAAATACTGCGTACATGGGATATCCGCTCCGTTGAAGAAGGACCCTGCAAAAGGGCGGGAATGTTAGCGGTTTTATGCGACGCGGTCAAGCTTACAGACCATGGAAAAACAGTGCTTCACCAACAGCGCCCAACACTTTGCCCGGACGTTGTTTCGCGGAGTATAGTAGGTGGTTTGTATTCAGGCTTCGAGGTCATGGAAAACATCCAAATCAGGGGCGCCCGCACCCACAACCTGGCAGATATCGATCTCGATCTGCCACGGGACCGGCTGATTGTCATTACCGGGCTTTCAGGGTCGGGCAAATCCTCGCTGGCCTTTGACACCATTTACGCTGAAGGACAGCGGCGTTACGTGGAATCGCTCTCCGCTTACGCTCGGCAGTTTTTGTCGATGATGGAAAAACCGGACGTCGATCACATCGAAGGCCTGTCCCCCGCCATCTCGATCGAGCAAAAGTCGACCTCCCACAACCCCCGATCAACGGTCGGCACCATCACGGAAATTTACGACTACCTGCGCCTGCTCTTCGCCCGTGTCGGTACGCCGCGATGCCCGGACCATGGCTTGCCGCTGGAAGCTCAGACCATCAGCCAGATGGTGGATCAGGTACTGGCGATACCAGAGGGAAGTAAAGCGATGCTGCTGGCGCCGGTCGTTCGCAACCGGAAGGGCGAGTACGCGCAGTTATTCGAAGAACTGCGCGCGCAGGGTTTCGTGCGTGTTCGGGTGGACGGCGATATCCATGAAATTGACCAGGTACCCACCCTGGAACTGCGCAAGAAACACAGCATCGACGTGGTGATCGACCGATTCCGGATCAGGGAAGACCTCAAACAAAGGCTCGCCGAGTCCATTGAAACCGCGGTCACCCTGTCCGACGGACTGGCCGTGGTCACCCCGATGAGTGGCGAGGGTGGTTTCAGCGAAAAGCTTTTCAGCGCGCGCTTCTCCTGCGTTCACTGCGATTTCAGCCTGCAGGAACTCGAACCGCGCATGTTTTCCTTCAATAACCCCAATGGCGCCTGCCCAAAATGCGACGGCCTGGGGGTGAGCCAGTTTTTTGACCCTGACCGGGTGGTGAGCAACGCCTCGCTCAGCCTGGCAGGCGGCGCGGTGCGCGGATGGGATCGGCGCAATGCCTACTATTTTCAAATCATTCGCGCGCTCTCAAAGCACTACGATTTCGACGTAGACACGCCATTTGAGGATCTCCCGGATACCGTGCGTGACGTGGTGCTGTACGGCAGCGGTGACGAAGTCATCGAGTTTCAATATCTGGGTGACGGGGGCACGCGCAGGCGCCGGCACCCTTTTGCCGGCGTGATCCCCAACCTGGAACGCCGCTATCGCGAAACCGAAGCGAGAATCGTCCGCGAGGAGCTGGCGAAATACATTTCAACCAAGCCTTGCCCCGAGTGCGAGGGGCAACGCCTGAACCGCTCAGCCAGGCATGTTTTCGTGGCGGACATCAACTTGCCGACCGTCACGGCCTGGTCCATCGAACAATGCCTCGCGTTTTTCAAAGCGCTGGAACTCGAGGGCCGCAAGGGCCAGATTGCGGCCAAGATCGTCAAGGAAGTTCATGACCGGCTCAACTTCCTGGTCAATGTGGGGTTGGACTACCTCACACTGGACCGGCAGGCAGATACCCTGTCAGGCGGAGAGGCACAGCGAATTCGGCTGGCAAGCCAGATTGGCGCCGGGCTGGTCGGGGTGATGTACATTCTCGATGAGCCCTCCATTGGACTGCACCAGCGCGACAATGCCCGGCTGCTGAAAACCCTGGTTCATCTGCGTGACATCGGCAACACGGTGATCGTGGTCGAACATGACGAGGAAGCCATCCGCGCCGCCGATCACGTCGTGGACATGGGGCCGGGCGCCGGGGTGCATGGCGGCAAGGTTGTATTCGAGGGAACGCCCGCGGAAATGGAGGCCGATCCGGCGTCGGTCACCGGCCAGTACCTGTCGGGCAAACGTGAGATTCCCGTGCCAAAAACCAGGCACCCAGTCGACCCCGACCGGATCATGCGGCTCAAGGGCGCCAGCGGCAATAATCTGCAGCGGGTCGACCTGGAAATTCCCGCCGGCCTGCTGGTTTGTGTCACCGGGGTGTCAGGCTCAGGCAAGTCAACGCTCATCAACGACACCTTGCACCGCCTGGCGGCGCAGAAACTGTACGATTCGAGCAAGCAGCCAGCGCCCTTTGAATCGGTGGAGAATCTGGAGCTGTTCGACAAAGTCGTCGACATTGACCAGTCTCCGATCGGCCGCACGCCCCGTTCCAACCCCGCGACCTATACCGGGCTTTTCACGCCCATCCGCGAGCTTTTCGCGGGCACCCAGGAATCGCGGGCCCGGGGTTACAAACCCGGGCGGTTCAGCTTCAACGTCAAGGGCGGGCGCTGCGAGGCCTGCCAGGGTGACGGGCTGATCCGGGTGGAAATGCATTTCCTGCCGGATATTTACGTGCCTTGTGATGTTTGCCACGGCAAACGGTACAACCGCGAGACGCTCAGCGTGCTGTACAAGGGCAAAAATATCAGCGAGGTGCTCAGCATGACCGTCGAGGACGCGCTCGAGTTTTTCAGCCCCGTGCCGTCAGTGGCCAGAAAGCTGGAAACGCTGGTGGCGGTGGGCCTTTCGTATATCACGCTGGGACAGAGCGCTACCACCCTCTCCGGCGGCGAGGCCCAGCGCATCAAGCTGGCCAAGGAACTGTCCAAGCGGGACACGGGGCAGACACTGTATATCCTGGATGAGCCGACAACCGGGCTGCACTTCCAGGACATCGAAATGCTGCTGAATGTACTCCACCGCCTGCGTGATCACGGCAACACGGTGGTCGTGATCGAGCATAATCTGGATGTCGTCAAAACGGCGGACTGGATCGTCGATCTTGGCCCGGAGGGGGGTGACAAGGGTGGACGCATTATCGCGGCCGGCACACCGGAGGCGGTTGCCGGCATGCCGCAGTCCTACACGGGGCAATTTTTGTCCCGAATGTTGAAATTGGAAACGACCAAGCGAAAAAGCGCCTGAACCCATCACGGCGCGGGAGACGAAGAATGCTGACGATCATCGATCACGGCCAGGTGCGCGAATTGCGTTTGGACCGCCCCCCTGTCAACGCTCTGAATATCGAGCTCATGGATGGGCTGAAACAGGCCATCGTGGAAGCGGGCGAGCACTTTGACGCCATTGTTATTTCCGGACGGCCCGGCCTGTTTTCGGCGGGTCTCGATGTTCCTGAACTGATCGCACTGGATCGTGAAGGTATCAGCGAGATGTGGAGAAGCCTGTTCACCTTGCTGGAAACCACCGCCTGCTCACCGGTCCCGGTCGCCGCCGCCATTACCGGTCACTGCCCGGCGGGCGGCGCGGTGCTCAGCCTGTTTTGCGACTATCGCGTCATGACCGAGGGCAGCTATCGGATCGGGCTTAACGAAACGCAGGTCGGGCTGGTGGTGCCTGAGCCCATTATGAACGCCCTGGTGCGCCTGACCGGGCCGCATAAGGCAGAACGCATGATTGTGAGCGGCCGCCTCATGAACCCGGCTGAGGCCGTTGAGTTTGGAATGGTGGACAGCCTCGCCAGCGACGCCGAACAGACCGTGACCGCCGCTGTGGAATGGTGTGAGCAGTTGCTGAAGCTTCCGCGGGAAGCCATGTTGCGCAACCGCATTCTGACGCGCGCTGATTTCAAACGCTGGTTCATCGAGTACGGCGGAGAGGGGCTGGAGGAAATTGTCGACCACTGGTTTGCCCGCGAGACCCAGGAGGTATTGCATGGGCTGGTGGAGCAGTTGAAGAAAAAGTGACGGGCAAGTCGCTGCGTCGGTTCAGTCACCCGTCGCCACCGGCCGTCGCGGATCGCGAATCCACTCGCTCCACGATCCGACATAGACCCGGGCACCGGTGTGACCGGCCTCCTCCATGGCCAAAACATTAAAACACGCGGTCACTCCAGAGCCGCACATGTGCACCACCGGCACGCCAGCCGGAAGCACCGCCTCGTAGGCCTTGCGCAAATCCGCCGCCGATTTCAGCCGGCCGTCTTCAAGATTGTGTTCACAGGGAAAATTGAGCGCGCCCGGTACGTGACCGGCCACGGAGTCGAGCGGCTCATAATCACCCCGGAATCGGCCCTCGGCGCGGGCATCCAGCAGAGCAATCTCCCCGCTGTGCAGAGCCCGCTCGACATCATGCACCGACATCACGAGGTCATGGCGCGGGAAAACGTCTGGCGGGTCGCAGGAAACAACATCGGATGCGCCCTCTTCCAGCGGCAGAGAAGCTTCCCTCCAGGCAGCCAAACCGCCGTCGAGCAAGTAAGCGCCGTCGAGCCCGAAATACTTCATGAGCCACCAGAAGCGGGCGGCAATCATGCCCCCGCCGCCATCATAGGCTACGGCCAGCTTGCCTGGCTGCCACCCGGACCGGCCCAAAAATTCCGCAAATGGCTCCGGGGCGGGCAAGGGGTGCCGCCCGGACGCTGACGTCACTGGCCCGGCGAGGTCATTATCGAGGTGCGCGTAAACCGAGCCGGGGATGTGTCCTTCCAGCCATGCCGAGCGCCCGGCATCGGGCTCGGCCAGGTTGAATCGGCAGTCGAAAACCACACAGCGCTCTTGCGCCAGCCATCGGGCCAGGGTTTCAGGAGCCACCCGAACAGAGTCGCTCATGCCGATTCCGCAGGCCGATGATGCATCAGCCTGTCCCCAAGATTGAGCAACATCGCCGCTGTGGCCCCCCAGACGGTATGCCCTTTCCATTCCATGAAGTGACCGACATAGCGCGTGTCGCCACGACGATACTCTCGCCGCTGATACTCGTCGCGGTTGGCGGCCACACTCAGCGGCACCGAGAATACCTCTGCGACCTCACGTTCATCGAGCAGCCATTGATCCGGTGTTTTGACCAGGCCCACCACGGGCAGAATCCGGTAATTGGAAATGATGTCAAAGCGGTCCAGGAAACCCACCGGCGTGACGTTGCTTTCCGGCAGCCCGATCTCTTCAAACGCCTCACGCAAGGCGGTGTGGACGGCGCTTTCGTCGGCGGGCTCCGCCCTGCCACCGGGAAAACTGACCTGACCCGCGTGCTGTGGCAATCCGTCCGCTCTGCGCGTCAGGAGCACACGGGGTTCACGCTCGTCCAGAACCGGCACCAGGACGGCGGCCGTTCTGTCCGGTCGCGCGCCACGCTCCCCATCCGGGCCGTATCCCATGACCTTGAGTGGAGCAACGCCGTGCACCAGCGGAGTGACCGCCGCACGCAGCTGTTCTTGCCACGACGAACCGAACGAGAAGGAACTGAACACAAATTTACCGGGCACAGCCTGAGCGTGAAGGCCAGGCAATCCGGCGGGGGCAGGGATATGTCCGCCGGGCGACCCGCGCCCGGCGGCTCTTTGCATTACTGGATGATTTCAATCAGCTTGAGATCGAACATCAAGGCCTCGTTGGGGCCGACCGGGGGGTTACCCCGTTGACCGAATGCCAGCTCGGGCGGAACGAAGATCTGCCAGGTAGAACCTTGCTTCATCAGAGGAAGCACTTCCTGCCAGCCCTGGAGCACGGCATCCACGGTGAATTCTTCGGGCACGCCGCGGGCAAACGAGCTGTCAAACTCCCGACCGTCCATTTTGGAGCCGCGATAGTGGACGCGCACGGTGCTGTCGAGTTGCGGCCTCGCACCGTCGCCCTCTTCGATGACGCGGTACTGAACACCACTGGGCATGACAACGATGCCGGTCTTGCCCTTGTTCTGCTCGAGGAATTCCTCACTCTTGGTCAGGTTTTCCGCGGCCAGCTTCTGGAATGCCTCCAACTGCTCCGCGCGAACCTTTTCCTGCAGCGCGGTCAACAGCGTCCGCATCTCTTCAGGCGCTACTTGCGGATCGGCGCCCGCGTTGGTGTCACGAATGGCCTGGATCAGCGCCTCGACGTCAAAGTCGGTGCTGCGGCGCGCAATATCGGAACCCAGGTCCCAACCCACGGCGTAGCTGAGCTTGCCTTTTTCAGTGGTGAGATCCTGAGCCCAGGAAGTGCCTGCCGCCAAAACCAGGAGCAGGGAAATGGCGAACTTGAATCGCATCGCGTTTCCTCCGGTTGATTCGGTATTCCGGCCACCCGGCCGGACTGGAAAAGGGGGACATTCTACAGGAGCATCCCGCGGCGTGTCAGCCCATCAGACTGAAAAATACCGTCGAGGCCCCGGTAGCGCCCTGGACCGGCTTATGTATCGGCCACCGGCGCGAAACATAAAACCCGGGCAGTCTGACTGCGCGCACCCCCCCAAGTTCAACCAAGTATTGGCGGAATTGACCACCGGAAAAAGCGAAAAGACCGGAAATCACCGTCGGCAGCGAAATTAACGCATTATTATCAGTAAGATAGGATCACGATACAGAGTGGCATGATCCCTGCATTAATCTTTTCGACAGAAACCATCGCAGGAGATTCGTCGCAATGAGCATTTTTTCGAGACTCAGTGACATTATCAATGCCAATATCAACTCCCTGCTGGAAAAAGCCGAGGAACCAGAAAAGATCATTCGGCTGATGATCCAGGAAATGGAGGATACGCTGGTGGAGATCCGCTCCGCCGCCGCCAAGTGCATTGCCGATCGCAAGGAGCACACCAGGCACATCGAGCACCTGGAGCGAGAACAGGCCGAATGGGCCCGTCGGGCCGAGTTGGCTGTGAGACGGGAACGCGAGGACCTCGCACGGGCCGCATTGTCAGAGAAACAGGCGATAACCGACCGCATTGAGCAACTGCAGGATGAAAAGCAGGCTCTGGACGCGCAACTGGAGAAGTTCAATGAAGACATCTCCAAGCTGCAGAGCAAGCTGAACGACGCCAAGAAGCGTCAACGCAGCCTGGTCATCCGGCATAAGACCGCGCACAGCCAACTGGCCGCCCGCAAGCATATTCACGATGACCGCATCGACGAAATGCTGTTCCGATTCGAGAACGCAGAGCGCAAGATCGACCGGGTCGAGTCAGAAGGCGAAGCCATGGACATGGGGCGCCGCAAAACGCTGGCCGAGGAAATCGAGGGCCTGGAGGGCGATGACCGGATCGAATCGGAGCTGGAAGAGCTCAAGTCCAAAGTGACTGATGAGCCAAAGGAGAAAGACGATGTCTGACGTCATTCCCGTTCTGTTACTGACCGTTTGTTTCCCACTGTGGATCGTATTTCACTACATCACCAAGTGGAAAACCTCCAAGGGCCTGACGCCCGAGGACGAGAAGATGCTCAGCGAAGTCTGGGAGTCCAGCGCTCGGATGGAAGAACGCATTCAGACCCTGGAGCGCATCCTGGACATCGAAGCGCCCAGTTGGAGACAACGCCATGAGTGATCTTTACGAGCGCAGCAATCCCCACCGCCTCTACCGGGACCGTGAGAACGCGATGATTGCGGGCGTGTGCGCCGGCATCGCGGAATATTTCGGGTTCAACCGCAAGGGCGTAAGGGCAGTGACCGCGGCGGGCGCGATCTTTTTCATGCCGTTCACCGTGATCAGCTACGTGATTCTCGCCATCGTCCTGCCGGTGCGGCCGGCGGAGCCCAAACTGGATGAAAAAGAGAAAGATTTCTGGCGCGGTGTCAGCAATGCGCCTTCCGATGTTTTCAGCAGTGTCAAACATCGCTTCCGCGAACTGGATCTTCGACTGCAGCGCATGGAGGCCTTCGTCACTTCGCGCGAATTCGAGATCGACCGGGAGTTGGGCCGGACCGGCCCTTCGGACAGGTAAACATCATAGCGGAGCCCGGTTTTAATGACCGCGCCTGACACGCCGTCCGCAAATAGTTGTAACCAAAATACAAGAAATACCGTCAACCTTTTAGAACATGCAGTGTATTTACAGGGTGAAGGCACTTAGCAAAGGCAAAGTGACAGCAGAATGAGAACGGGAGCGAAAAAAATGAACCGAGTCCATGCACATAACGCGCAAACAGTGGCCGCGCAGGTCCCCCTGTTCTCCTCCAGCTGGATCGCCCTCTTTATCACGCTGAGGGACAATTTCGCCCGCGGCGACCTCCTGAGCCTGAGCCCCGTCGAATCTCCCAAAACCGGTACTGAGCTGCATCCGCGCTGATGTTGCAGACCCTTTACCGGTCACCAAAAGAGGCGCCGAATCCGGCGCCTTTTACTTTATGCGATGACTCGCATTCCCCGGCACGGGTTTGATTGACTAAAATAGAGCCCCTTTCCGCCCGAGGTTCCGAGCATGAGCAACACACCTATCCGCATGGAGACTGTGAACCAGGTCTGCCACATCACCATCGATCGTCAGGACAAGCTCAACGCGCTCAATCGCGCCATGATCGGTGAGCTGGACCAGGCATTTGAACAGGCGGCCAACGAAGCGTCCGTTCGCGTGGTCGTATTGACCGGCGCCGGGCCAAAGGCATTTATCGCCGGAGCGGATATCGCCGAACTCCAGGGCCTTGACGCGGCAGGCGCTGCGGCGGCATCGCGCCAGGGCCAAGCCCTCACCCTGCGGATTCAGCATCTGGGCAAACCGGTCATTGCAGCGGTCAACGGTTTCGCACTGGGCGGCGGTTGCGAGATGGCGCTCGCCTGCACGCTGCGTATCGCCTCCAGCAACGCCATGCTGGGGCTGCCCGAGATCAAGCTGGGCGTCTTGCCGGGATACGGCGGCACGCAAAGACTGTCGCGGCTGATACCTCGGGGGCTGGCCATGGAAATGGCGCTGACCGGCGACCCCATCGATGCCGAGCGCGCCCTGCAGCTGGGCTTGGTCAACCGCGTGGTTGCACCAGAGGAACTGGGCGCCACGGTCAAAGCACTGGCGGACAAGCTGGCTGCCTCGGCGCCAACGGCCATGCGCTGCATCATGGATGCGATCAACCGCGGCGCCGATAGCGACCTGGAGGCCGGTCTCGATCTGGAAAGTGGCTATTTCGGCGAGGTTTTCGGCACCGAGGACATGCGAGAGGGCACGTCGGCCTTCCTGGAAAAACGCGCCCCGCGTTTCACCGGGCGCTGAGCTTCAGCCACCCCCGGTGACGGCTTTGACCGCCTGGCCGAGTGCCGGTCGTAATGACTCCGGCGGAGCCAGGAAATCGGTACAGGCCAGGTTGCCGGTCTGGTCGGCAAAGCGGTATCCGGTTTCTTCCAGGAACGCCGCAAAAGCCGCGTCATCGGATTCGGGCACCAGGAAGCCCGCCAGCACCCAGGCATGCGCCGAGCCATGGTTGCGGTAGTGAAAGAGGCTGATCGACCAGCGCCCCGCCAGCACGGTCAGGAATTCCAGCAAGGCACCCGGGCGCTCGGGGAAGTCAAATTGCACGATGCGCTCGCGCTCCGTGCTGGGCAGCAGCCCGCCCACCATGTGTCGTAAATGCAGCTTGGCCACCTCGTTGCCGGACAGATCGGTAACGCGGTAATCCCGCTTGTGCAGCCGAAGGGTCAGTTGCTCCAGCGCCTCCTCCAGCTTGACCCCCACGAACACGCGCGCGTCTTTGCTGCCGTTGAACCGGTAGTTGAACTCCGTCACCGATGAATGTCCCAGGGCGCCGCAGAACTCCAGGAAGCTGCCCGGCCGCTCCGGAATGGTCACGGATAACAGCGCCTCTGCGCCGTCACCCAGCGCGCAGCGCTCCGCCACGTGGCCCAGCCGATCAAAGTTAATATTGGCGCCGCACAGCATCGCCACCCAGTCCCCGCGTGGGCGATACTCCTGCGCGTATTTCAAAGCCGCCGCCACACCCAGCGCGCCGGCCGGCTCCACCACGGCACGGGACTCTTCAAAAATGGAACGCATCGCGGCGCAGACCTGGTCGGTAGATACCGTGACGATGTCATCCAGCAGTTCCCGGCAGACATCGAACGTCAGCTGGCCCACCTTCCGCACCGCAACGCCGTCAGCGAAGATGCCGGTACTGCCGATATCCACCGGCGCGCCCGCCGCCAGGGCGGCTTTCATGCTGGCCGCATCCTCAGGCTCCACGCCAATGATCCTGACGCCGGGGTAAATGGCCTTCACCGTGGAAGCGATGCCCGCCGCGAGGCCGCCACCCCCGATGGGCGTGAAGATGACATCAGGCGGTTCGGGCAGCTGCTGGGTAATTTCGATACCTACCGTACCCTGCCCCGCGATGACGTCGAGATTATCGAAGGGATGGACAAAGAACGCACCGCTGCGATCAGCCTCCTCCAATGCCGCCGCGCAGGCCGCGTCGTAATCATCACCGGCCAGTTGAATGTGGGCGCCGAGCTTGGCCACCGCCCTGACCTTGATTTCCGGCGTGGTCCGCGGCATGAAGATGGTGGCCGCGACACCCAGCTTGCGCGCGGCCAGCGCGACACCCTGCGCATGATTGCCGGCCGAAGCCGCGATCACGCCGCCGGAGCGCTGCTCCTCGGACAGCAGGTGAATGCAGTTGTAGGCGCCGCGTAATTTGAAGGAGAAGGTGGGCTGGAGGTCTTCCCGCTTCAACCACAGCCTTCCGCCGATGCGCTCGGAGAGCGTCGGTGCCGCCACCAGTGGCGTGCGTTCGGCTACGTCATAAACCTGAGCGCGCAGGGCCCGCTGAAGGAAGTCCTGGAGCCCGGGCACAGCCATGATCAGACGAAAGCCACTCGTTTGGTGTGGATGGCGCGCAGACGCTCGATCACTGCGTCCCCGGCCTCTGATGTCCGGAGGTTGCCGCCGATGTCGAGGGTGCACTGACCCACCGAAATACAGTCCCACAAGGCCAGCTCTACCTGGCGGGAAGCCTCGCGCATCCCGAGGCTGTATTCGAACATCATGCCGACCGAGGCAAGCATGCCGAAGGGGTTGGCGATCTCACGCCCCGCGATCTCAGGCGCGGAACCGTGAATGGGCTCGTACAGACCTTTTTGACCGTCCCCGAGCGAGGCGGAAGGCAGCATACCCATCGAACCCACCAGCACGGAGGCTTCATCGGTGAGAATGTCGCCAAACATGTTCTCAGTGACAATGACATTGAACTGGGCCGGGTTGGCGACGATGTGCATGGCCGCGGCGTCCACCAGCATGAAATCATAGTGCACATCGGGGAACCGCTTCTGCATGACTTCAGCAGTGACTTTACGCCACAACCTGGAGGTCGCCATGACGTTGGCTTTGTCGATCATGGTCAGCTTGCCGTAGCGGTTACGCGCCATTTCAGCCGCCATGGCGACGACCCGCTCGATTTCTTCGCGCGAATAAGAACATTCATCTGAGGCGAAATCGTCGCCGTCCACTTTTTCGCCGAAGTAGCTTCCACCCGTCAATTCGCGCACCACCATCATATCCACGTTCTGGATATGCTCCTCTTTGAGCGGGCTGATATTGGCCAGGGAGGGATGCAATCGCACGGGGCGCAGATTGGCGTAAAGCTTCAGCGCCTTCCTCAGGTCGAGCAGCCCTTGCTCGGGCCGCTTCTCCGCCCGTGGGTCGGACCACTTCGGCCCGCCGACGGCGCCCAGCACCACGGCATCGCAGGCCTCGCACAAGGCCAGGGTTTCCTCCGGCAGGGGCTCACCTGTGGCATCGATGGCGGCGCCTCCAATCAGCCCCGACTCCATCTCGATGTCCACTCCATAAAGCTCCGCCAGCGCCTTGATCAACTTTTCAGCTTCAGCGGTGACCTCGACCCCGATCCCGTCTCCGGGAAGCATCAGGATTTTTGAACTCATAGCCGTTCCTCGTGCTGCTTGATGGCTGTCTCATTGGACAGCAAAAAATCCAGTCGGTCCATACCGCGCAACAGGCAATGACGGGCAAAGCCATCCATCGGGAACGAAAACGTCTCATCCCCGCCCGCGCCGGGCACCGACAGCGTGCATGCCTCGAGGTCAACGCTGATTTCCTGTCCATCCAGCTCGAGCAGACGGGCATGCAATGACTGCGGCACCACGATGGAGAGCAAACCGATATTGAGCGCGTTGTTTCGGAAGATGTCGGCAATCTCCGAACTGATAACGACCCGGAAGCCGAAATCCATCAGCGCGTAGGGCGCGTGCTCACGCGAGGAGCCGCAGCCGAAATTTCTGCCGGCGACCAGAATCGAGCTGTTCTCCGCACGCGGCTCATTCATGGGACAGTCTTGTCTCGGCGCACCGTTCCCGTCCAGCCGCCAGTCGGCAAACACGTGCTCACCCAGCCCCTCAAACCGGGTCGCGGTGAGAAACCGGGCAGGAATGATCTGGTCCGTGTCGATATTTTCTTCTGGCAGCGCCAGTATGGCGCCGGTCAAACGGGTGAATGCTTCCATCAGGCGCCCCCTGCGCTGTCACCGATGTGGCGCGGGTCAACCAGCTTGCCCGCGATGGCACAAGCGGCGGCGGTTGAGGGGCTGGCCAGCATGGTACGGGCACCCGTACCCTGGCGTCCCTCGAAATTGCGATTCGAAGTGCTCACCGCCGTTTTGCCGGGCGGAACCGTATCGCCATTCATGGCCAGGCACATGGAGCAACCGGGTTCGCGCCACTCGGCCCCGGCCTCGATGAATACGCGATGCAGCCCTTCCGACTCCGCCTGGTTTTTGACCGCCACCGACCCCGGCACCACCAGGGCACGGACCGTGGGGGCCACTTTCCTGCCGGCCATGATGGCGGCCGCGGCGCGCAAATCGGCGATTCGGCCATTGGTGCAGCTGCCGATGAAAACCACGTCGATGGGGTGGCCGCTGAGCGGATGTCCGGCCTCGAGGCCCATGTACTGCAGCGCGCGCTCGATGCCAGCCGTGTCAGCGGCGGGCAGAACGCCGTTCAGCGTGGAGGACATACCCGGGTCGGTTCCCCAGGTGATGGTGGGCTGAATGCGCGTGGCATCGATGCTGATCTCACGGTCAAAGACCGCGCCGGGATCGGATCGGAAGGTCAGCCAGCGCTCGGCGGCCGCTTCAAAAGCCGGGCCGTCGGGGGACCGCTCGCGACCGCGGAGGTACTCAACCGTCACCTCGTCCGCCGCGATCATCCCAGCCCGGGCGCCTGCCTCGATCGTCATGTTGCACAGCGTCATGCGGCCTTCCATATCCAGCGACCGAACCGCCTCACCCGCGTATTCGATCACGTGACCGGTACCGCCATCCACGCCGATGGTGCTGATGGTGTGCAGCGCCATGTCCTTGGCGCTGACGCCGGGGCCCAGGGCGCCATCAAAATGAATGCGCATGGTCCTGGGTTTGCGCTGCAGCAGGCACTGCGTGGCCAGTACGTATCCCACCTCGGTCGTGCCAATACCAAATGCCAGCGCCCCGAACGCGCCGTGCGTGCTGGTGTGGCTGTCGCCGCAAACCACCGTCATGCCCGGCTGGGTGGCGCCAATCTCTGGCCCCATCACATGCACGATACCGCGATGGCGGCTGCCCCATCCCTGCAGTTCAATACCGAACGCCTCACAGTTGCGCTCCAGCATTTCAACCTGGAGCTGAGCCTGCTCGGTGACATAATGCAGCCGGCCTGAGGCATCGGGCGGCGAGGTCGGTGTCGAGTGGTCCAGCGTTGCCAGGGTGCGTGAGGGTTGGCGTACGGGGATGCCACGCGCCCTGAGTACGTCAAAGCCTTGTGGACTGGTCACCTCGTGCACCAGGTGCAAATCGATGTACAGGATGGCCGGTACATCGCCCTCTTCGGCCCGCACCTCGTGTGCCCGCCACAATTTTTCAAACAGCGTTTGCGGTGCCTCAGGCGACGGCACTGGCGACCCCTCCCTTCCTGGAATCATCACCCCGCAACGGTTCAAGCCAGCCGTGACGGTCCTCGGTCCGTCCGTCGAACAGCCCGAAGAACAGGTCCTGGATGGCCTTGGTCATGGGGCCTCTGTGCCCGCGCCCGACGGGGAGGTCGTCTATCGAAGCGATAGGGGTAATCTCGGCTGCGGTTCCGGTGAAGAACAATTCGTCCGCGAGGTAGAGCGTTTCCCGTGTCATGGGCTGTTCGCGCACGGTAATGCCCTCATCGAGCGCCAGCTTGATGACTGAATCCCGCGTGATGCCGGCGAGAATGGAAGCCGACTGCGGCGGCGTCATCAGCTCGCCGTCTCTGACCACGAACAGATTCTCACCCGCGCCTTCGCTCAACGTGCCGTCGGTCGTCAGCCCGATACCCTCGTCATAACCCAGTCGATGGGCCTCCATGCTGATGAGCTGACTGGAAAGATAATTGCCGCCCGCCTTGGCCCCCGCCGGGACGGTGTTGGGCGCCAGCCGCTGCCAACTGGAAACGCACACCCGCGCGCCTTTCTCGCGAGCTTCCTCACCGAGGTATGCGCCCCACTCGATCGCGGCAATCGCCACGTCCACCGGCAGCGGGTCGTGCGGGGCTACCCCCAGCGAACCGTAACCACGGTAGGCCAGCGGCCGGAGATAGGCGCTGTCGAGCCCGTTGCGCAACGTCAGCTCGCAACACGCGCGATGAAGCTCATCGACGGTCCAGGGTATTTCCATGCGATAGACGCGGGCTGAATCGTGCATGCGCTGTAAATGCTCACGCATGCGAAAAGCCTTGGGCTGGCCGAGACAGTCGTACACGCGCACGCCCTCGAACACGCTGGAGCCGTAATGCAAGGCGTGCGTCAGCACGTGGGTGGTGGCCTCGAACCACGGTTTGAACTCGCCGTTATGCCAGATCAGCTCTGTCGGTTTCATCGATCTGTCCCTCAGGCCGCGTTGGACTGCGCCGGTTCGGCATCGCCGCGGTCAGCCTGGCGACTGGCGCGATTGATAATCTCAAGCAGCGCTTCGGCGCAGGCGGCGACAATGTCCGTGGACAGTCCGTGCCCGCTGTACTCCTTGCCGTTCACGCGAGCACGCATGTTGGATTCGCCCTGGGCGTCCTCACCCAGCGAAATACTCCGCATGGCCAGGTTGAGCACCTCGATTTCCATGCCCGTGATGCCCTCCAACGCGTGAACAATGGCGTCAACAGGCCCGTCACCCTCACCCGTTTCCGTCGCCGTGGTCCCGTCCTCGTTGGCCAGCGTGACCGACGCGGTGGGGTCTTCCTCGCCGTTGACCCGGCTGACCACGCTCAGCCACTGCAATGACCAGGGCCCGATGGTGCCGGCCTGGTTACCCGTGATGATGGCTTCGAGATCAGAATCGAAGACGCGTTTTTTACGGTCAGCCAGTTCCTTGAAGCGCCGCATGACCTCATCCAACTCGCCCGGTTCCAGCGTGAAGCCCATCTCGCGGGCCCGGTCGCTGACGGCATGCTTGCCACTGTGTTTACCCAGGACCAGCTGGGAATCGCGCACCCCCACGTCCTCCGGCTTCATGATCTCGTAGGTTTCCGGCGATGCCAGCATGCCATGCTGGTGAATACCCGCTTCATGCGCGAAGGCGTTCTCACCCACGATGGCCTTGTTGCGCGGCACGAAATTGCCGGTCACGGCCGCGAGCAGATGACTGGCCATGTGCAGCTTGCGTGAATCAACGTCCGTTTTGCAGTCGAAGTGCCCCGAGCGCGTGCGCAAGGCCATGACCACCTCTTCCAGCGCGCAGTTGCCGGCTCGCTCTCCGATGCCGTTCAACGCGCATTCGATCTGCCCCGCGCCGGCCTCAACGGCCGCCAGGCTGTTGGCCACGGCCAGGCCCAGGTCGTTGTGGCAATGAGTGCTGATCACCACATCGTCAATGCCGGGGACGTTCTGTTTCAGCCAGCCGAACAGATCGAACATCTCGCGCGGCGTGGAATAACCCACCGTGTCCGGAATGTTGACCGTGCCCGCGCCGGCTTCGATCGCCGCCTGCAGCACTTCGGCCAGAAACTGCCGTTCTGTCCGGATGGCGTCTTCCGCGCTGAACTCGACATCCTCGCAGAAGCTTCGGGCCAGGGTCACTCCGTCAACGGCGTTTTTCAGCACTTCAGCCCGGCTCATGGCCAGCTTTTCCTTGCGATGGATGGGGCTGGTGGCAATGAAGGTGTGGATCCGCGCTTTTCCTGCAGGCTCCAGCGCCGCCGCGGCGCGCTCGATATCCTTGGGTACCGTGCGGCAGAGCGCGGCGATGGTCGGGCCCTCGATTTGACGGGCCACCTCGGCAACGGACTCGAAATCGCCCGGTGAGGCAGCCGGAAAACCTGCTTCGATAATATCCACCTGCAACTCCGCCAGCGCCCTTGCCACCCGAAGCTTCTGACCAAGGCTCATACTGAAACCAGGGCTTTGCTCGCCATCGCGCAGGGTGGTGTCGAAAATCTTGATATCTCGCATGATCCGCTTTCCTCTTTTCAGTTGCCCAGGCGGTTGCTGGACCAGTTGGCCGCCGGCTTCTTCACATCCACCCACAGCACATCATGCAGACGCGCCAACTGGCGCTTCAGCAATTCGATGGCACGGTCGGAAGTCACTTTAACCGTCAAACTTCGGCCGTCGCCCCCCGGTTCCATCAGGGTCATGGACTCAATCCGGAATCCTCGCCGCTCGATCAGGCCCAAAGTGCGCAGGACGGCTCCCTCGCTGGATTTGAGCTGTATCTGCAGGTTGTATTGCATCACCATGCCCCCGCTTTCTTCGTGCCCATCATCTTGTGGTTGGCTGCCCCCGGAGGCACCAGCGGCCACACGTTTTCCATGGGATCGATCTTGACGTGCAGGATCGCCGGGCCCTTGTGCTCCAGGAGCCACTCAATACTGGCCGCAACTTCTCCCGGCTGGCTGATGGTAAGGGCGTCGAGACCAAAGG